>JACRCS010000452.1 GCA_016218905.1 Deltaproteobacteria bacterium | reverse complement strand
GTCGCTGGCGCAGGCGCGCCAGTTCTCGCTTTGGGCCCAGGCGAGGTAGTCCTTGGCGTTGAGCACGACGTCCCATAGGCTCTTCCCGTTCACGTAGGCGTCATGGGCCGCGACGGTCCTCGCCTTCGCGAACGCCTCCGTGCAGGAGTTCGCCAGGGCGAGGGTAGCCAGCGAGTACTCGTAGGTGCTGTAGCCGAACGTGATGCCCGTTCCGTCGAGCACGTCGTTGCCCGCCTCCGGGTCGCCGATGCACGTCTGCGACGAGAGAGCCTGGGCCGAGGCCTGGTTGAGCAGGTACTGCACGCCTCCCTCTGCGAGCTTCTTGTAGATGTCCGAAGCGGGGGCCTCGAGGTTGTGGCCGTGGTTCTCGAGGGCGACCAAGGCCATCGCCGTGCTGCCGACGTACGGGGAGGAAACCGTCCCCGCCCAGCAGTAGGTCTCGCCTGTTGTAGCAGTGGGCACGGTGGCAGTTACTCCAACCGTGATGAACGGGTTGGAGGTCGTGCCGTCGTGAGAGACCGAGATCGTGTATGGGCCGCTGGCCGCGTAGGTGTGCTCGAGGTTTTCGACGTACGCGTAGGGATAACCGCAGTACCAGTCAAAGCCTGGATAGGTCGAGATCGTGCCGTCGCCCCAGTCTACGGTGAAGGTGCCCGGGCAGACGGTATTTCCGAAGTAGTAGGTGTAGTAGATGTGGGCGGTGCCCCGGTCCGTGGTCCAGCCGTAGATGCCGGAGTTCGCTCCCCAGTTCTGGAAGTAGGAGGTGATGCCTCCGCCGCCGGTGCAGTTCGGCTGCGCGTTCAGGTACATCTCCCGGAGCCCCCGGTCCACGGCCGAGTTCTTCTTCCGCTCCAGGGTATCGTCGACCGCGCGGAGCACCCTCAACTCGATCGTGGCAGAGGCGGTGGTTCCGTCGGCATCCTGGATGGTGAGGCGCGCCCAGTGGCTGCCGGAGGTCGTGAAGGTGTGGTCGACGGAGATGTACCTAGGATCCGCGACCGCTGCGAAGGCGGTGGCCGTTCCGTCGCTGAACTCCCACTTGGCCTGGTAGTCCGCGGTACCCCCTTCGACGTTGCCGAAGTAGGTGCGGCTCTCGTCCGTGATGACGTACGCCGTCGAGAAGGCATTGCCGCTCGGCTGGACACGGACTTCCAGCGGGGCGGCGAAGGCCACGCGCACAGAGAGCAGCGCGGCGAGCGCCAGGCCGGCGGCAATGCAGCCGCGCCTCCAGGTTTTCGGATGGGTCATGCCTCTCTCCTTCCTTCCCCCTCGTCCAAAGGGAGTTCTGCGCGGGCTTCCCTGCCGCCGGTTAATCACTCCCGAGTGGCAGATTCAGGTGTCGCGTCGTTGGATTACGCAGCTTTCCGGCGGCGCAGACCGAACGCGGCGCCCAGGAGCCCGGTGCCCAGAAGGAGCACGGTCGAGGGTTCCGGAACGGGATTGGTCCTTTGGTAGGGCGTGTAAGTGAAGTTGTCGATGTGGAAGGGGTCGCCGGCTCCAGTGACGACGTCGTCCCAAATGTACAGGGTGTCCGCCCCGTTCGCGAAGGTGAGGGCCAGCGTGTGATAGACGGGATTGAACGTTCCGCTCCCGTCGATGTCGTCGACGAAGAGCGAGACCGTCTCGACCAGGTTCCCGCCGAGCACGCCCTGGATGGTGAGGTTCGTCCCGCCCGGCAGATGGCTGTCCAGAAAGACGTCGAGGCTCACCCCGCCGAAGAGATCGCCGGGCGCCGTGACCCCGATGAAGGTGTCGTACAGTCCGGGAGCCTGGCCCGTCCCGTCGTCGACGCCGCTGAGGAGGTAGGCGTCGCCGGGGCTCTGGGAGTCATCGACCAGCGTGTCCGAGAAGGTCAGCGGGTCCCCCGCCCAGAAGCTCACCCCCTCGATGCCGGGGTCCGTCGTCCCCAGAGGGAACTCTGAGAACGTGATGGCGGAAGCCTGGGACACCACGAGCCAGGCGCCCGCGAGCGCTACTCCAATCACCGGTAGCAACTTCTTCATCTCGTCCACCTCCTTGCTCGCAGATTCAGAAAGGTTATCGCTAGAGGACCCCCACGGAGTTGGGATCTGACATCCCTAAAGTGTTTCTGCTGACGGCAGCGCCGCAGCTTGGGCCCGCACAGCGACGCGGCTATGGGAACAAAACTGCAAACACAGTTTCGCGGGTTACTGACGTCAGCAAGCTTTGTGCCAGTGCCCCAGTGCTATGGACGCATGCCGGAAGGCGGCGAAAGGATTAGGCTTCTCCAGTGCCCGTAGAACAGGAGCAGGTCGGGAGGGTGTAGTAGAGTGCCAAAGCGGAGAAAACGATTACCCACCGACCTGCTACCAAGCAGCCGTACGGCAGTCCCTGCTTTCCCGCGGCGGCGGTCGCAGGGCACGGCCCGCAGAGGGTTGTGGTATCATCCCCGACCGCACGGGGACGGGGTCTCCTACCGCAGGAGGAGCTCAGGGTGACGAAGGAAGAGAAGAGAGGCTTTTGGGGCCGGGTCTTCGGACCGAAGCGGCAGGATGAGGAGACCGGGCTGCCGCCGAACGGCGAGTCGAACGAGGCGGGGCGCGAACCGGCCCAGGAGCCCGAACCGGAACCGGAGATCGAACTCGGTCCACCGGCCGAGCATGCCGAACGGGAGGAGCCCCCCGCGGAGGGCGGCCTCTTCGCACGCCTGCGCCAGGGGCTCGAGAAGACCCGGCAAGGGTTCGTTCAGAAAGTCGACCGGGTGCTCTTCGGGAAGAAGACCATCGACGCCGAGACGCTCGACGAGCTGGAGGAGGCGCTGGTCACCGCGGACCTCGGCGTCCAGACCGCGGTCAAGCTGATCCAGGGGATCCAGGAGCGCGTGGAGCGAAAGGAGCTCGGCAGCCCCGAGGCGCTGCGGAGCTACCTGAAGGAGGCCGTCCGCGGGATCCTCGTGGAGGACGAGGGGCACTTCGAGCTCGGCGCCGAGAGACCCTACGTGGTGATGGTGGTGGGGGTGAACGGCGTCGGCAAGACGACGACGATCGGCAAGATCGCGTCACAGTTCCGGGCGCGGGGGTGCAAGGTCATCCTGGCCGCCGCAGATACCTTTCGGGCGGCGGCGATCGAGCAGCTCGGGATCTGGGGAGAGAGGGTGGGGGCACACGTCGTGCGCCACCAGCACGGGTCCGATCCTGCCGCGGTCGCCTATGACGCCGTGCAGGCCGCACAGGCGAGAGAAGCCGAGCTCGTCATCATCGACACGGCGGGCCGGCTCCACACCAAGGCCAACCTGATGGAGGAGCTGAAGAAGGTGAAGAGGGTGATCGGAAAGGCGGCACCCGGGGCCCCCCACGAGGTGCTCTTGGTCGTGGACGCGACCACCGGGCAGAACGCCATCAGCCAGGCGCGGCTCTTTCACGAAGCGGTCGGCGTGGACTCGATTGCCCTGACGAAGCTCGACGGCACGGCCAAGGGCGGCGTGATCGTCGGGATCTGCGAGGAGCTGAAGATCCCCATCAAGTTCATCGGGATCGGAGAGAAGGTGGACGACCTGAGGCCCTTTGACGCCCGCGCGTTCGTGGAGGCGCTCTTCTGAGGGCAGGCGCTCGCCCCGCTCGCCGGAGCGAGCGCCAAAACCCGTGGACTGAGAGGACTTGATTGGACGGAGTGGACCCTATAGTCCGTCCACTTCGTCCGTTTCGTCCATCCTGTCCACGCCGTTGACGCACGTTCCTCCCTTGCTAAGCTTGCGCGATCCCGGAGATTGTTTCCTCTGAAGAGGGGGGAGGCCATGACCGACCCGGAGCGGTTTCACGCCAAGGTCGATGGGATGCTCGAATCGGCCGACGTCCGGATCGGCGGCGGCCGTCCCTGGGACCTGATCGTCCACGAGCCGAGGTTTTTCGCCCGTATCCTCTCGCAGGGGTCCTTGGGCCTCGGCGAGTCCTACATGGACGGGTGGTGGGAGTGCGAGCGCCTCGACGAGTTCTTCCACCGCGTGCTGGCGGCCGAACTCGACCGTCAGGTGCGGGGCTGGGCGGACGTCGCCGACGTGTTCGCGGCCAAGGTGCGAAACCTCCAGGCCCCCTCGCGAGCCTTCGAGGTCGGCCGGCGCCACTATGACGTCGGAAACGACCTCTACCGCCGTATGCTCGACGGCCGGATGGTCTACAGCTGCGGGTACTGGGCCGGCTCGTCGGACCTCGGGGCGGCCCAGGAGGCGAAGCTCGACCTGGTGTGCCGGAAGCTCGGCCTCCAAC
This sequence comes from Deltaproteobacteria bacterium, assembly GCA_016218905.1. Next base: position 6,160 of record JACRCS010000452.1, on the reverse strand, counting down.
CCGGCATGAAGGTGCTCGACATCGGCTGCGGCTGGGGGGGCGCCGCCCGTTTCGCGGCGGAGCGGTACGGCGTGACCGTAGTCGGCCTGACCGTCTCGGAGCAGCAGGCGACCTTCGCTGCCGAGCGCTGCCGCGAGTGGCCGGTGGAGATCCGCCTTCAGGACTACCGCGAGCTCGAGGGCTCCTACGACCGGGTCTTCTCCCTCGGGATGTTCGAGCACGTGGGGCGGAAGAACTACCGCACGTACTTCGAGGTCGTCCGGAACCACCTGGCGCCGGACGGGCTCTTCCTCCTCCACACGATCGGCGCGAACGTCTCTTCCGCCGTCACCGATCCCTGGATGGCCCGCTACATCTTCCCCAACTCCATGGTTCCGTCGGCCGCGCAGATCACGGCTGCCCTCGAAGGGCTCTTCGTCATGGAAGACTGGCACAACTTCGGGACGGACTACGACCGGACGCTCCTGGCCTGGCACCGGAACTTCGAGGAGGCTTGGGGGGAGCTCCGCGACCGGTACGGAGAGCGCTTCCGTCGGATGTGGACGTACTACCTCCTCGCGTCGGCCGGTTCCTTCCGCGCGCGCAAGAACCAGGTCTGGCAGCTCGTGCTCTCGCCGAGGGGCGTGCCCGGGGGCTACACGGCGCCCCGCTGAGCCGGACCTGTAGACTCCGGACCGGGGACTCGCTAGACTCCGGAATCGGATCCCGGAGTCCACTTTCCTTTCCTCCTCGCGAGACCCCCGCATGGCCCGGTGTGAGCTCTGCCGCCTGCGCTACGACCCGAATTCGCCCGCCGACCGGCTCCGGCACCGGCGCATGCACGAGGCCCTGCTGAACGGGCTGCCCTACCGGCCGGCGCGCTCGGATCGCGTCGTCTTCGAGGAGGACGGGGCGAGGGTGGCGGTGGTCACTCCCGAGTCTCCCTTCGCCCAAAGGCGGCGCGCGGTGACGGCCTTTCGCCTCGCCTCGCGGGAGATGCGCTACTCGGGCGCCGGCTACTCCAAGCGCGAGCCGAAGGAGGACGAGTCCCACGCCTTTCTCCTCTACCGCGGCGGGCGGCTCATCGGGGTCTTCATCCTCGCCCGGTGGACCCGCTGGGTGGAGGGCGCCTGGAACCAAGAGGACCCGAACGGCGTCGCCGACGTCTCCGGTTGGGAGGTCCTGAGGCGTCAAGCGAAGGGCGAGCCCGTCTGGTCCGTGGACTTCATGTGGGTCGCCCGAAACTACCGTCGGCAGGGGTGGGGAAAGCTCCTCCTGGACGCTGCCGCCCGGCTCCTCGGCACGCCCGTCGACGAGTTCGCCTGGGGCCCTCCCTTCACGCCCGTCGGAAAGGCCTTCATCCGCCGCGTCCGCCCCGGTTCCTTTCGGGCTCCGCTCTAAACGGAGGCGAGGAGACCCTCACCTCCGTCTGTGATCGTCTGCCGGTTCACCCCGCTCCCACTCACTTGCTGATGTACTAACGCGTGCTCGTCCGGAAAAGTCCATTTCCGGGCGAGCGCCATTAGCAATTAGCCGTTAGCTCTTACAAGAGACCTTGATTTGGTCTTGCTTTCCTCTGTGGCCTCTGCGCCTCTAGCGAGCGAAGCGAACGGGCGAGAGACACAGGTTCTTGCCTTTCTGTCGCTGCGACGCGCAGGTGGGGTGACTACGGCTGGTACGGCGAGAACAGCGGCGACATGACGCAACCCGTGGGCCTCTGGTGCATCCCGCCGTCACCCCGGCACGGACTGCCGGGGTCCACGTCCCAGGGAGGGCCGCCCTTGCCACGGCTGGATGACGCGACTCGAGCCATCTCGACAATCATTTGGTTAGCCGCCGCTCCAAGGGTCGGGACCCTCGCGCCGAGTTTCTTGGACTTCAGGGGCGAGAAGGCCTAAGGTGCTCGTCCGCTTGAGTTTCCCGGCAGACTCGCACGCCCGAAGAGGGACCCGGCGCTCGGGCCCGTTATTCGTGGGGCGACGCCGCGAGCGCCCCAGGAAGCCGGCCCGCCCGTAAAGCCTCGGATTTCAGAAGATGGACGCACCCCAGAGCCCAGCCGCCAGGCGCTCCCGCCGCCGTCGCCCCAGCCGGCAAAGCCCGCAGCGACCGCCCTTCGCCGCCCCGCTTCCCGAGCTCGTCTATCCGCCCGAGCTCCCGATCACGGAGCGGCGCGACGACATCGTGGCGGCCATCCGCGAGAACCCGGTGGTGGTGATCACGGGGGCGACGGGGTCCGGGAAGAGCACCCAGCTTCCGAAGCTCTGCCTCGAAGCGGGCCGGGGCAGGGCGGGGCTCATCGCCTGCACCCAGCCCCGGCGGATCGCGGCCGTCACGGTGGCCGCCCGGGTGGCCGAGGAGCTCGGACCCGAGGGGCCGAACCTCGTCGGCTACAAGATCCGCTTCACCGACCGGACCCGGCCCTCCACCCGGATCAAATTCGTCACGGACGGGATGCTCCTCGCCGAGACCCAGGGGGACCCGGAGCTCGCCGCCTACGACACGGTCATCGTCGACGAGGCCCACGAGCGGAGCCTCAACATCGACTTCCTCTTCGGGATCTTGAAGCGCCTGCTCGGGCGCAGGCCCGACCTGAAGGTCGTCATCACCTCGGCGACCATCGACACGGAGAAGTTCTCGAAGGCGTTCGACGAGGCCCCGGTGATCGAGGTCTCGGGACGCACCTATCCCTTCGAGATCGAGTACCGGCCCCTCGACCCGGAGGACGAGGAGGCGGGGGAGGTGACGTACGTGGACCGGGCCGTGGAGGCCGTGGTCGACCTCCACCGGAGCGGCCGGCGGGGGGACGTGCTCGTCTTCATGCCCACCGAGCGGGACATCGCCGAGACGGTCGAGGCCCTGGAGAAGCGGAGGCTCGACCGCACCGTCGTCCTTCCGCTCTACGGGCGCCTCTCCGGGCAGGATCAGGGGAGGGTCTTCCGGCCGGCGGACGGGCAGAAGATCGTGGTCGCGACGAATGTGGCCGAGACCTCCGTCACGGTGCCCGGGATCCGCTATGTCGTGGACACGGGCCTCGCGCGCCTCTCGACCTACAACGCCAGGGCGCGCACGCTGAGCCTCCCGGTCCGCCCGATCTCCCGCTCGAGCGCCGACCAGCGGAGCGGCCGGTGCGGCCGGGTGGGCCCGGGAGTCTGCATCCGGCTCTACGCCGAGGAGGACTACCAGACCCGCCCCCTCTTCACCCCGCCCGAGATCATGCGGTCGAACCTGGCCGAGGTGCTCCTGCGGATGATCGCGCTCCGGCTCGGCGATCCGGCCGAGTTCCCCTTCATCGATCCGCCCTCCGCCCGGGCGATCAAGGAGGGCTTCTCGACGCTGACCGAGCTCGGCGCCATCGACGCGGAGAGAAAGCTGACGGCGGACGGCCGCCTCATGGCCCGGCTGCCGCTCGACCCCCGCGTCTCCCGGATGATCATCGAGGCGAACCGGAACCGAGCGCTCCGGGAAGTCGCGGTGATCGCCTCGGCGCTCTCGGTCCAGGAGCCGAGGGAGAGGCCCGCCGACCGGCGCCAGGAGGCGGACGCGGCCCACGCGCGGTTCAAGGTGCTCGGGTCGGACTTCCTGAGTTATCTAAAGATCTGGGACGCCTACCACGACACCCTCGAGGAGCTCCGGACCCAGGGCAGGATGCGCCGGTTCTGCCGCGAGCACTTCCTCTCCTTCAACCGGATGCGGGAGTGGCGGGACGTCCACGAACAGATCGCGGCGGTCCTCGCCCGGGAGGAGGCGTTCGTCTGGAACGACGGAGAGGCGGACTTCGCGGCCATCCACAAGGCGATCCTCTCGGGCCACCTCCGGAACATCGGGTGGAAGAAGGAAAAGAACGTCTACCTCGGGGCCGGGAACCAGCTCCTGACCGTCTTCCCGGGGTCGGGGCAGGTGAACCGCGCCGGCCAGTGGATCGTCGCGGGCGAGCTCGTCGAGACCTCCCGGCTCTTCGCCCGCACCGTCGCGACCATCGACGAGCGGTGGCTCGAACCGCTGGCCGGGCATCTCTGCCGCCGGAGCTACGCCGAGCCCCACTGGGAGAAGAACCGGGGGCAGGTCGTCGCCTCCGAGACGGTCACCCTCTTCGGGCTCGTGATCGTCGCCGGCCGAAAGGTCGACTATGCCAGGATCGATCCGAAAGCGGCGCGCGAGCTCTTCATCCGGTCGGCGCTGGTCGAGGGGGAGCTCAAGGGGACTTTCGGCTTCCTCGACCACAACCGGGAGCTGCTGGCGCGCATCGAAGAGCTGGAGTCGCGGGTGCGCCGCCGGGGCCTCACGCCCGACGACGAGACCCTGTTCGCCTTCTACGACGAGCGGCTCGGGGACGTCTGCGAGCAGCGGACCTTCGCCCGCCTGCTCAAGGACCGCGGCTCGGACGACTTCCTCCGGCTTCGGGACGAGGACTTCTTTCCGGAGGTCCCGGCCCTGGAACCCTTCCCGGAGACGCTCACCGTCGCGGGCTACGAGCTCCCCCTCTCGTACCGCTTCGAGCCCGGAACCGAGGAGGACGGGGTGACCGTCGATCTCCCGGCCGAGCTCGCGGGGGAGCTCTCCCCGGAGCGCTTCGAGTGGCTCGTCCCGGGCCTCTTGGAGGAAAAGGTGGGGCTCCTCCTCAAGGGGCTCCCGAAGAGACATCGGAAGCTCCTCATCCCGGTGGCGCGCACCGCCGCCGAGCTCGTCTCGGAGCTCCCGCCTCGCGAGGGCTCCCTCTACGCCGCGCTCCAGGAGCTCCTGCTGGGCCGGTTCCGGGTCCGGGTGGACCGGAGCGAGTGGCCCACGGACTCCCTCCCGGCGCACCTGCGGATGCGGTACCGACTCCTCGACGGGACCGGTAGGACCGTCGCGGCGACGCGCGACTACACAGAGCTCCTCCGGGCCGGAGCGTCCCCGCCGGGGAAGGCGGGCGCCGGGGAGTGGTTCGAGGCCGCGAGGAGGGAGTGGGAGCGCCGCGACCTCTCGTCCTACGACTTCCCCGACCCACCCGAGCGGATCCCCGTCGGGCCCGGCGGCGGCGGGGGAGTGGCCTTCCCGGCGCTCGTGCGACAGGACGACGGCCGAGCCGCGCTTCGGCTCTTCGCCTCCCGGGCCGACGCGGCGGCGACCAATCCCGAAGGGCTCCTCGCGCTCTACGCCGCCTATTTCCCGGGGGAGCTCTCGGTACTCCGGAAGGACCTGGCGCTCGGCCGCGAGAGCCGTTTCCTCCTCGACGGCTTCGGCACCGCGGCCGACGCCGCCCGCGACCTCCTCGGCTTCGTCCTGGCGGAGGTCTTCCAGGCCCGCGGGGCCGCGATCCCCCCGCGCGCGGCCTTTCTGGCGAGGGTCGAGGCACTCAAAGGCGGCGGCCTCTTCCGGCGGGCGAGGGCGCTCCACGAGCGGATCCTCGCACTCCTCGGGGAACGGCGGCAGACCCTGGACCTCCTCGCCAGATACCAGGCGCGTCCGAACGGGGCCGGAAGGCTCCCGGTGCTGCGGCGAGAGCTCGACCGGCTCGTCCCGCCGGACTTCCTCCGGACGGTCTCCGCCGCCGGCCTCGAAGACCTGCCGCGCTACCTGAAGGCCCTCCGGGTCCGGATCGAGCGCGCCCACCTCTCGCCCGCCAAGGACCTGGAGAAGGAAGCCGGCATCCTCCCCCACGAGAAGCGCCTCTCGGAGGCGCTCCAGTGCACCCTCGTCACCCCGGAGCAGGTCGCACACGTCGCCGAGTACCGGCGGATGCTCGAGGAGCTTCGGGTCTCCCTCTTCGCCCAGGAGCTCGGGACGGCGCTCCCGGTCTCTCCGAAGCGTCTTGAGAAGAAGTGGGAGGAGATCCGGACCGTCATCGGGGTGCGGAGCGCGTAGGGGAGCGACGAAATCTCGGCGAAGCGCCGAAGAATCGTCGCCTCCGTCACCGCTCGTCCCGAGCTCCGTCACGCGTTTCCGCCGCGCAAACCCCCGCCCAGACCGCCCGAACTACAAACAGCGTTTACTGCGCCCGTCGAGGCACGAGCCTTGCTTTCGGCTCCCTCCTCGAGTCTCCCGCCGGTTCAGAAGGCGGCGAGCGGACAACAAACTCCTTTTCGGAAGCTCCCGTCGGATCGCCGGGCAATCCCCGAGATCCACAACCCTTGCGGCCAGGAGAGATCAATGTCTCAGACCAAGTACGTCCTCAGCGAGAAAGACCTTCCTCGCCAGTGGT
>JACRCS010000451.1 GCA_016218905.1 Deltaproteobacteria bacterium | reverse complement strand
CCCGGGCGGTCGCGCGAAGCGCGAGCCCCGAGGTTTCCGGGGTACCTGTGGGCGGGTAGGCGTGAGCTCGCCGGATATGCCGCGGCAGTCCGATCTTCCGGCACTTCCGTTTGGTTGCGGCCAACGGCCGCGCTGTGTACTCTGTGGTGAGCGCTTCGCCAGCCCCGCTGAGCGGGCCTGGACCCTGAGACTAGCGGTACCGGCGCGGGTCGATGTCGTACTTGCGGATCTTGTAGCCCAGGATGCGCGGCGTCGTCTCTAGGCGGTCGGAGGCCCGGCGCATGTTGCCGCGCGTCGCCTTGAGGGCGTCGACGATGAGGTCCGTCTCGAAGTGCCGCACGGCCTCGTCGAGCGAGAGCTCCACGGCGCTGCGCGACTCGTCCGAGGTCTGGAGCGTCGCCGGAAGGTGGTACGAGTGGATCGCCGGCCCGTCGCAGAGGAGCACCGCCCGCTCGACGCAGTTCTCCAGCTCGCGCACGTTGCCCGGCCAGTGATAGCGCATCAGCATGTCGATCGCCGGGGTGGTGATGCGCCGGATCTCCTTCCCGTTCTCGCGGGTGTACTTGGCGAGGAAGTGCTCGGCCAGGAGCAGGATGTCGGTGCGTCGCTCCCTGAGCGGGGGCATGTAGATGGGAAAGACGTTCAACCGGTAGTAGAGGTCTTCGCGGAAGGCGGCCTGGGCCATGCTATCCTCGAGGTCGCGGTTCGTGGCCGCGATCACCCGGACGTTGGCCTTCAGCGTCTCGATCCCGCCGACGCGCTCGAACTCCTTCTCCTGCAGGATGCGCAGGAGCTTCACCTGGGTGGCCGGGTTCACCTCGCCGATCTCGTCCAGGAAGATCGTGCCGCCCTCTGCGAGCTCGAACTTGCCCGGCTTACGCGCCACGGCTCCCGTGAAGGCCCCCTTCTCGTGGCCGAAGAGCTCGCTTTCGATGAGCGTCTCGGGGATCGCCGAGCAGTTGACCTTGACGAACGGGCGCTTCGAGCGCGGGCTGTTGTAGTGCACGGCGTGGGCGACGAGCTCCTTGCCGGTGCCGCTCTCTCCCCGGATCAGCACGGTCGCGTTCGACTTCGCCACCTGGGCGATCATGCCGAACACCTGGTGCATGGCCTTACTGTTTCCGATGATGTTGGTAATGTTGTACTTCGACGTGAGGTCCGCCTGGAGCCGCTCCTTCTCCGCAACGAGCTTCTGGTGCTCGTCTTCCACCAGGCGGCGCAGCTTGACGGCCTGGGCAATCATGGCAGAGATGATCGTCAGCAGCCGGATGTCCTCCTCGAACTCCGTCGCTCCGGTGAAGAGGCGATCGACGCTGAGGGCGCCGAGGATTTCGTTGCCGCTGCGGATCGGAACGCACAGGAAGGAGATGTCGGAACGGTCGAGGTCGCGACTGAGCGTCCGATTCAGGAAGAGCGGTTCCTTGCCGATATTCGGGACCACTACCGGCTGCCCCGTCGCCACCACCTGCCCCGTGATACCCTCGCCGAATTTGTAGCGGCCCCTGCGCACCGCTTCGGGAGAGAGCCCGTAGGAGACTTCGACCTGCACCTCTTCGGCGTAGGGGGACACGAGCGCGATCGTGCCGCGCGACATCCCCAGCTGGTCCGCGAGGCAGATGAGGAGCCGGTGGAGCCAATCGTCCAGGTCGAGGCTCGACGCCATGGCCGAGCTGACCTCGTAGAGGACGGAGAGCTCGAGCTGCTTACGTTCCAACGTCTGACTGCTGACCACGACTCCTCCTGTGCGTTCGGGCGGTGCCCCTGCGCAGGCAGGCCCATCCGTGGGGCCGCGCGGGGCGGCTCGTCCTGCGCTCGCCCCTGCGCAGACGGTCCCATCCGTGGGGCCGCGCGGGGCGGCACGTCCTGCGCTCGCCCCTGCGCAGACGGTCCCATCCGTGGGGCCGCGCGGGGCGGCTCGTCCTGAGCCGACAAAAGCGTACAGGAGTTTTTGGGCCGCGACAATAATGTTGCTCCTGAGGGCTATCCTAAGAGCCGCTTCTGGAATACGCTTGCGTCCTCTTTGTCTCCCCCCTCGGCCGCAGGCCCGGCCCTCATCCGAAAGGAGATGCCATGAACCCCAAGGCGGTGCTCGAATTCGCGCGGGAGAACGAATGCACGATGGTGGACGTCAAGTTCCAGGACTTCCTGGGACTCTGGCAGCACTACACCCGGCCCATCCAGGAGTTGGACGAGGGCTCCTTCGAAGCGGGCTTCGGATTCGACGGCTCGAGCATCCGGGGCTGGCAGCCGATCCACGCCTCGGACATGTTGGTGCTCCCCGACCCGGCGACGGCGAAGCTCGACCCCTTCCCGAAGGAGCGGACCCTGCACCTCATCGGCAACATCAAGGACCCCATCACCGGTGAGCCCTACAGCCGCGACCCGCGCTACATCGCCCAAAAGGCCGAGGCCTACCTCCAGAGCACCGGCGTCGGCGATACCGCCTACTTCGGGCCCGAAGCGGAGTTCTTCATCTTCGACGACATCCGTTTCGACCAGACCCGCAACAGCGCGTTCTACTTCATCGACTCCCTGGAGGGCCGCTGGAACACGGGTCGGGACGAACAGCCGAACCTAGGCTACAAGCCGCGCTACAAGGAGGGCTACTTCCCGGCTCCGCCCGTCGACAGCTTGAACGACCTGCGAAACGAGATGGTCATGGAACTCCTGCGGGTCGGCATCCAGGTGGAGCTCCAGCACCACGAAGTCGCCACCGCGGGCCAGGGCGAGATCGATATCAAGTACGCCCCCCTCGTCCAGCAGGGCGACAACCTCCAGTGGTTCAAGTACATCCTGAAGAATGTCGCGTACCGGAACGGCAAGACGATCACCTTCATGCCGAAGCCGCTCTTCGAGGACAACGGTTCCGGCATGCACGTCCACCAGTCCATCTGGAAGGGCGGACAGAACCAGTTCGCGGGCGACAAGTACGGAGGGCTCTCCCAGAACGCCCTCTGGTACATCGGCGGGCTCCTCAAGCACGCGCCCGCGCTCTGCGCACTCTGCAATCCCTCCACGAACTCGTACAAGCGCCTCGTTCCGGGGTACGAAGCGCCGGTCAACCTGGCGTACTCCAGCCGGAACCGCTCGGCTTCAATCCGCATCCCCATGTACTCGCCGAACCCCAAGGCCAAGCGCGTGGAGTTCCGTACGCCCGATCCCTCGTGCAACGGCTATCTCGCCTTCGCCGCGATGCTGATGGCGGGCCTCGACGGAATCGAGAACCGGACCGATCCCGGTGAGCCGCTCGACAAGGACATCTACGGCCTGTCGCCGGAGGAGCTCCGGGGCGTGCCCTCCACGCCGGGGAGCCTGGCCGACGCGCTGCAGTGCCTCGAGGAGGACCACACCTTCCTCCTGAAGGGAGATGTCTTCACCGAAGACGTGATCGAGATGTGGATCGAGTGGAAGAAGAAAAACGAGGTGGACGCCATCGCGATGCGGCCCGTGCCGTGGGAGTTTGCGCTCTACTTCGACTGCTGAGGCGGCAGCCTGTAGGAAGGCGGTCCTCGCGGCCGCCTCCTCCAGGCTCAGATTAAGATTAAGATTAAGATTAAGGACTGCTCTTTCTCAACCTGCTCTTCCTCAACCTGCTCTTCCTCAACCTCAACCTCAACATAATCCCGTTGACGCGAAGCCCCGGTTTGCGTAGCCTCAGCGGCTTCTGCGTCCCGCCTGAGAGCCGCCAGGAGCACGGATTGTCTCTTTCTCCCCTGACCATTCGCAACAGCACGTGCACGGTCCCGATCGTCCAGGGGGGAATGGGCGTCGGAGTCTCGATGGCCGGTCTGGCCGCCGCGGTCTCCCGCGAGGGCGGGCTGGGAACGATCTCCAGCGCCTGCCTCGATCGCCTGGTCAGCCGCCGGGTGGGCCGTAAGGTGGACTCCAGGGAAGCCGCTAGGCTGGAAGTGCGCGAGGCCAAGGCGGCGGGGGAGTTCCCGATCGCCATCAACGTGATGGTCGCCCTGGACAGCACCTACGAGGCGTCGGTACTCGGGGCGATGGACGGCGGGGTGGACGTCGTGGTCTCCGGGGCGGGGTTGCCGTTGCGGCTTCCCTCCGTCATCGCCGGCCACCCGCGGGCCGACGAAGTGGGGCTCGTGCCCATCGTCTCCTCGGTCCGGGCCCTCCGCCTGCTCTGCCAGCGCTGGCGGAAGGCCGGCCGTATGCCCGACGCCGCCATCGTCGAGGGGCCGCTGGCCGGGGGCCACCTGGGCTGGAAGACCTCGACCGAGCTCCACGACCCCGACAACCGGCTCGAGAACCTGCTGGAACCCGTCCTGGAGGCGGCGAGCGAGTTCGGGGGCTTCCCGGTCATCGCGGCGGGTGGAGTGTTCACGCGGGAAGACGTCCTTCGGACGATCTCGCTCGGCGCCGCCGGCGTCCAAATGGGGACCCGGTTCCTCGCCACGGTCGAGAGCGGCGCTTCGGACGAGTACAAGCGCGCGGTGGTCGACTGCACGCACGAAGCGATCCTGGTGGCGCAGAGCCCGGGCAGCCCGTGCGGGCTCCCGTTCCGCGTCCTGACGACCTCTCCCATGTACCGGCAGGCCGTCGCCGGAGGCCGCACCCCCCTGTGCGACAAGGGCTATCTCGCCTACGGCCGCGCGAAGTGCGCCGCGAGCAGCGACGCTTCCAAGTACTTTTGCATCTGCAACGGCCTTCTCAGCTCCGCCGGGTACAACGGCGACGAGGAAGCCGCGCTCTACACCGTGGGTGCCAACGCCCACCGGGTCGACCGCATCCTCCCGGTCGCCCAACTGATGGCAGAGCTGACGGGGGAGACCGCCACCAGAGGTACGTCTAACCGTTCGGCGCTCGCCGCAGCCGCGTAGGAGTCCCGTGGTCCTCGCGGACTCCGATCGCTACGAGACGCCCGCCGGGCGGCCCCGCTCGCTACTGAGTCGGATTTTCCCTGCCGAGCTCGCGTTCTACGTGCCCATCCTCGGGATCGTCCTCCGGAGCAGCGCGGAGGCCAAGAAGGGTCGTTACGACGGCGCCCGCTGGGTGCGTTCGAGCCTGCAGGTCGTCCGCGCGATGGAGGGCGTGGGTATGCACCTCGTCATCGAGGGCATGGAGCACCTGCGGTCCTTCGAGGGGCCGGCGGTCTTCGTCTCCAATCACATGAGCACGCTGGAGACCTTCGTTCTGCCGTCGATCCTCCATCCGGTAAAGCCGGTCACGTTCGTGGTGAAGGAGTCCCTGGTCCGGTACCCGGTCTTCGGTCCGATCATGCGCTCCCGGGACCCCATCCAGGTGGGCCGGAAGAACCCCCGCGAGGACCTGACGGCCGTCCTCCAGGGTGGCGAGGAGCGCATCGGGAGGGGGCTCTCCCTCGTAATCTTCCCGCAGACCACCCGGTCCGAGCGGTTCTACCCGCAGCGGTTCAACTCCCTCGGGGCAAAGCTCGCCGCTCGAACGAACGTGCCGCTGGTCCCCGTGGCGCTCCGCTCCGACGCGTGGGGGAACGGCCGATTGCTGAAGGACTTCGGGCCCGTGGACGTCCAGCGGCCCGTCCGTTTCCGCCTGGGAGCGCCCATCGCGGCGCGCGGGAAGCGAAACGACGCCCACGCCGCCTCCTTGCGGTTCATCACCTCGTGCTTGAGAGAGTGGGGTTGCAGGGTGGACGAAGGGGGTGAGGTGGATCCCGGTGAAACCGGTTGACCGCTTCCGCCGAGTTTCGGTATATTGAAACCATTCCAAACAAGGCCCGCCCGCGGGCAACGAAGTCGCTTCGATGGACCAGAAAGCAGCAACCGGTGCGGAGACCTCCCTCCGGGCGTTTCGAACCATCGTAGTCGCACCTCATGGGACGGACACGCCCAGAGACTCGCAGGAAAGGAGGTAACCGCAGTGGCAAAGGGAATCGTGAAGTGGTTCAACGACCAGAAGGGATTCGGGTTCATATCCCAGGACGGCGGCCCGGACGTCTTCGTCCACTACAGTGCCATCACCGGTAAGGGTTTCAAGACCCTCGCCGAGGGGCAGGCCGTGGAGTTCGACGTCACCCAGGGGCCGAAGGGCCCCCAGGCTTCGAACGTGCGCGCCGCCTAGGCAGCACCTCGAAACAGACGAGAGAGAGGCAGGCCGATTTCGGTCTGCCTCTTTCTGTACCCGCCTAGGTCGACCTGCGTGCCGACCAGAAGACGCGGCTCGCCGACAGGAGTGCGACGCCGACGGCGACGTACACGACCGCAACGAGCGTCCGCGGGACCGGGCTGTGGCGCAGGGCCGCTCCCAGCGCCATCATGCCAACGACGAAGAGCCAGCTCTGCCAGGAGAGGAATCCTCCGAGGCACTTTCCGTCGCCCCGGCGGAGGATGCGTTCGGAACTCCGGCGGGCCGTCCGCTCCAACACGAGCTTACCCTTGAGGAGCCCGAGCGCGACGCCGACTGCGAGGAGCACGGCTGACGCGGCCGCCCCGGTTTGAAGCGCCCAGCGGGTGCCGGCGACGCTGAGCCCGGCGCCGACGCACATCCAGAGGAGCCCCCCGAGGAGGAGATGGGTCCGGGCGGCTGCCGCGGGTTTCCAGCGTTCCCAAGCGCACAAGGGTCTAACCGCCCTTGGGGCCTGCTTCACGGAGAAGGTCTTCTATCGGCACGTTAGCCTCTCCTGGGGGCCCCTGCCTCACCCTATCACCGCGTCCGGTTCGGGACAATTTCGCGAACCGGCCGAAGGGGCGCTTCATTCGAGGAGCGTGGCCGGTGCCGTGGAGAACCGGTGCGGGAGCGGAGGGGAAGGGGCGGTTCGGTCGAGCTCGGAACCGGAAATGAGAAAGCCCCGGTCGCCCGGGGCTCTCTCAACGTGTCCGGTCGGATTACTTCGCCGGAGCGGGGCTCGCCTCGGGAGCGGGCGCGGGAGCAGCCTCGGGAGCGGGCGACGCCTCGGGCGCGGG
>JACRCS010000453.1 GCA_016218905.1 Deltaproteobacteria bacterium | reverse complement strand
TAGGGCCGCCGCGGAGGCGGACGTGCTCCTCCCCGGCTACACGCACCTCCAGAGGGCCCAGCCCGTCACCTTCGGCCACCACTGGCTCGCCTACTTCGAGATGTTCCTGCGCGACGCGGAGCGCTTCGTCGACTCGCTCCGGCGGCTCCGGCGCTCTCCCCTCGGCGCGGGGGCTCTGGCCGGTTCTCCCTACCCTCTCGACCGGGAGCTCACGGCGCGCTACCTGGAGTTCCCGGAAGTCTGCCGAAACAGCCTCGACGCCGTCTCCGACCGGGACTTCGCGGCGGAGTTCCTCTTCGACTGCGCGACCGCGATGATGCACCTCTCCCGCCTCTCCGAGGAGCTCGTGCTCTGGAGCAGCCAGGAGTTCGGGTTCGTGGAGCTCGCCGAGGGCTTCTGCACCGGCTCCTCCATCATGCCCCAGAAGAAGAACCCCGACGTCCCGGAGCTCCTGCGGGGGAAGGCGGGCCGCACGTACGGCAACCTCGTGGCGCTGCTGACGACGCTGAAGGCCCTGCCGCTCGCGTACAACAAGGACATGCAGGAGGACAAGGAGCCCGTCTTCGACTCGCTGGATACCGTGAAGGGGAGCCTCGCGATCGCCGTGGAGATGATCCGCACCCTCCGGCTGCGGCCGGAGCGCGCCCGGGAGGCGCTCCGGCGCGGCCATCTCACCGCGACCGACCTCGCCGACTACCTGGCCCGCAAGGGCCTACCCTTCCGGGAGGCGCACGAGGTCGTCGGAAAGCTCGTGGCGCACGTGGAAGAGCGGGGCGCAGACCTGGAGGAGCTCTCCCCCCCCGAGCTCCGGACGTACTCGCCGCTTCTGGAGCCCGACGCCCTGGAGGTGCTCTCGGCCCACGCGAGCGCCGCCAGCCGAAAGCTCCTGGGCGGCACCGCCCCTGAACGGGTCCGGGAGGAGGCCGTGGCCGGCCGCGGGCGTCTGGACGCACTGTGGCCCCGCCGCGGTTAAGATGCTGAAAGGGGCGCACGCGGGCTGCTTTTCCAGCAGCGTGCTGAGGACCCTCTGCGCGGGGCTCGCCCTCGGCGCCGTCCTCCTCCTCGTGCCGGCGTGCGGCCGCAAGGGAGACCCGCTGCCGCCGGGGCTTCTGCTCCCCGGCGCCCCCACGGGTCTCTCCCTCTCGGCGCCCGCGGGCCAACTGACGCTCTCCTGGGAGGCTCCGAAGGAAGACCTCGCCGGCCGCGCAATCAAGGAGCTCTCCGGCTACGTTGTGCTCCGGGAACGCCTGGCCCCCGGCCAGGCGTGCCTGACGTGCCCGTTGGACTTCAGGCCGGTCGCCACCGTGGACCGGGACGAGCAGGCCGCCGCCGGGAAGCCCGAGACCTCGTGGCCGGACCCGGAGGTGGAACCCGATTGGACGTACCGGTACCGCGTGCGCGCCCTCGACCGCAAGCGGAGGCCGGGCCCCCTCTCGCCGGTCGCCGCCGTCACCTGGGTCCCGCTGCCGAGGCCTGCCGTCGAGGCTCGCCCGGGCGACAACCAGGCCCTCCTCCTCGTGGACGAGCCTCGGTGGCCGCCGTCGCTCACGCCGCTGGGCGTGCGGGTCTACAGCCCCGACGGCAGGAAGCTCGCGGAGGTTCCGCCCGGGACCCGGGAGATCACCGTCTCGGGGCTCCCGAACCGCCCCGTCGCCCTCTCGGTGCGGCTCGCCGCGCGGTCCCCTGAAGGATGGGACCTCGAGAGCCGGAGCGCCCAGGTATCCGTCACCCCGGTCGACACCGTCCCCCCCCTGCCCCCTCTCGAGCTCGCGTCGTTCCTCGAGGAGGACGGCGTGCGGCTCGTGTGGATCCCCGCGGGCACCGAGCCCTACTCCGAGACGATCGTCCTTCGCACCCACGAAGGCGGGCCTTACGAGGAGATCGCGCGGCTCCCGGGAGGGGCGACCTCGTACGTGGACCGCTCGGTCCGGCACGGGGTCGTCTACATCTACGTGGTCGTGGGGATCGACGCGGCCGGGAACCGCAGCCTGCCGGCCCGCGAGGAGCGCATCCGGTTCCCGTAAGGGAGGAGGTGGGCTCCACGATCCGCCCACCTCGTAAGAGTTTTTCGACCCGAAGGCCTCCTGCCTTCGTCTCCCGTGAAGGGGGAAGGAGACTGGGGGCCTAGCGTTCCGGAACGGGAGGGGTCGCCTCGCAGCCGGGGAGCTCAGCGGGGGCGATGGAGAGAGCGACGGCGGGGGGTTTCGGCGCCTCTCGGCGGGCGAGGGCGAATCCCGCGGCGGAGAGGCTGCCCGTCCCCACTCCCGCGGCTTCGAGAGCGGCCGCTACCCGCGCCGCCCGGCTCGCGCCCAGCGCCCAGGGCGGCGGGGGGGACTGCCCCTTCTTGGCCGGGCCGGGCGCTGGGGCAAAGCCGGCGACCGCCACCTGCTTCGCCGCTGCCTCCTTGAGCGTCGGCCCGAGCTTCTTCAGCAGCGCCCTGACGCTGTCGGTCAGCTCGGCGGAGTTGGAGCGAAAGAGGGACTCGGGCAGCGTCACGACCAGCGAAGAGGCCCTCGTCTCGAGTTGGATGCCCTCCTTCTCGAGCTCGGGCCCGAGCGCCTCCGTCAGCCGAGAGGCGAGCGCCTGCAGCTCTCCGCAAGCCTTCTGCCGCGGTTCGTCGGCCTTGAGCAGGTCGAGCAGCCTTTCCTCGCAGCCCGAGGCGCAACCCTTCACCTGAGCCAGGAGCTCGTCTTAGGAGTGCTTGAGCTCATCGACGCGCTCGGCCTTCTCCCGTTCGGCCCTCATCTTCTCCGCGGAGAGGAGCAGGGCCTGCGCTTCCAGGTCCGAGACCCTGCCCCGGCAGCGCTCCATCTCCGCCTCCCTGCGGCGGCGCTCCTCCTCCTGCTTCACCCGCGCGGCAGCGCCCTCTCCTTCCCGCCGAGCCTGCTCCTCCTCACAGAGGGTCCGGGCCTTCCCGCAAAGGTCCAGGTCCGCCCGTTGTCCGGCTTCCCGCTCGCCGCAGGCCTTCAGGCGCGCCGAGAGGTCGTCGGTACGGGCCTGCGCCTTCTTCTGCTCGTCGGCGAGACCGGCCAGCTGTTTACGCGCCTCCTGGAGCGCCGCCTCCGCCTTGGCGCGCTCCGCCGTCTCCCACTCGGCGCGCGCCTTCAGCTCTTCCGCGCGGGCCTCCGCTTCCTGCAGCCGGACGGCCAGTCCGCGCTCCGCCTGGCGCTGGGCGGCGCACCCCGAGGCGAGCAGGAGCGCCAGGACGAGATATCCCTTATGTTTCACGCGAAAGCCCTCCTTCCCGCGCTCCGAACGGCGGCGTCGCCCGCTCAGGCGGCTTCGGTCGCCGGCGCCGGGGACCGAGCCGGGGCGAGCGCGGTTGTCACCCGGATCGACGGACAACTCGTGCAGTCGAGGCACCGGATGCAGTGGCCGGTATTGGGAGCTTCGTAGACCTTGATCTCCATGGGGCAGACCTCCAGACACTTGTCGCAGCGCGTGCAAGTGGCGCGGTCCCAGTCCAGCCGGAGGAGGCTCACGCGATTGAACGGGCCGTAGAGCGCCCCGAGGGGGCACGTCGTCTGGCAGAAAGGCCGCCTCGCGACAATCGAGAGGAGGAGGAAGAAGAGGAGGATGCCGATCTTGAGCCAGAACAGCCCGCCCACCATGTAGCGGATCTCCGCGCTCAGAAAGACCCAGGGGATGCCGCCCTGCAGCGTCCCTGCGGGGCAGAGCTTCGAGAACCAGCTCTCGTGCGTGAGCCAGGGGATGACGAACACCAGGCCCCCGAGGGCGACGAACCGGAACCCCCGGGCGAAGCGCGGAATCCGGATCTTTGAGCTCGGGACCTTGTAGAGGAGGTCCTGAAGGAAGCCGAAGGGGCAGAGAATCCCGCACGACATCCGGCCGACGAAGAGCCCGATGAGGCTGAGGTATCCGAGCGCGTACAGGGGAAACGCGTGGACCGCCATGAAGTGCTGAATCGTGCCGATCGGGCAGGAAAAGAAGGCGGAGGGACAGGCGTAGCAGTTGAGGACGGGCACGCAGATGCCCTTGCCGGGCCCCTGATAGAGGGTCCCCGCAAAGAAGCCGCGGAGGTAACCGTTGGCTCCTACGCTCATTCCGCCCTGGAAGAGCCGCCTCAGCCGCATGTCACCGTCTTCAGCATCGTAGGATCACCCGATCCCGATGCAGCTCAGTCAGAGCAACGCTCCGTTGGAGAGCACGGATCGCCACTCGCCCCGGGCGAGGCCGAAGTAGACCGCGAGGCCCACGACGACCAGCCCCAGAGCCCAGAGGAGCCTCCGGGGGCCGGCCAGCGACGGTCCCGTCGCCATTGCCAGTCCCCGTTCGGCTGCCGAGGTTGAAGTTCGCCGCCTCATCCCATCCTCCTCGCGATCCGACAGCCCGGCGAGCGAAGGGGCCGGCCCTCGGGCCGGCCCCTTCGAACGATGGGCCCAGGATAACATGGAAGGAGGCCGGCGCGAACCCGGCCCGGGCTCACCCGGCGTAGCTGTGGAGACCCGAGAGCCAAAAGTTGACGCCCCAGTACGTGAAGATGACCGCCAGGAACCCGAGCACCGACAGGTACGCGAGTCGGTTCCCTCGCCATCCCGCGGTGAAGCGGGCGTGGAGGTAGGCCGCGTAGAAGAACCACGTGATGAGCGACCAGGTCTCCTTCGGGTCCCAACTCCAGTAGGTCCCGCACGCGTAGTTCGCCCAGGCCGCGCCGGTCAGGATCCCGAGAGTGAGGAGCGGAAAGCCCACGGCGACCGCTTTGTACGAGAGCTCGTCGAGCACCTTGCTCGGCGGCAGCGCGCCCTCCCGGTTGCCGTACGCCTTCTCGGACCGCTTCTTCAGCAGGTACATGATGGAGATCGCAAAGCCCACGGCGAACGCGGCGTATCCGAGGAAGCAGGTCACCACGTGGGCCGTCAGCCAGTTCGACTGGAGGGCCGGGACGAGCGGCTGCAGATCGCTGGAGATCTTCGGATTCAAGGAGACGAGGGCGATGCCGACCACGCCGAGCGGTGCGACGAACGCGCCGATGGACCGGTACCCGTAGGCGTATTCGAAGATCAGGTAGATGAGGATGATCGCCCACGCAAAGAACGTCATGGACTCGTACATATTGGAGAGCGGAACATAGCCGTAGCCGGCCTTGTAGCTCTCCAGATAGCGGACCCCCATCGCTGCCGTGTTGATCAGCCAGCCACCGAGCGCGACGAACGTGGCCACCAGGCCGACAGAACGATTCTTCGAGACGAGGTAGACGATATAGAAGAGGGTCGCCAACAGGTAGATGACCATGGCGATCCCGAACATCGTGGAATTGATTGGATTGGTCATTCAACCCTCCAAAGGCGAGCGCCCTTCCCGGGAGCGCAAAGGGCCGCGAGCGCGGCGGCGCGCACGTTAAGTTCCAAAGGTCTCTCCGGCCGCTTCGGTGAGCTCGCGGAAGCGGTTCTCGAAAGCGATGCGGTTGCGGCTCGAATTGCCTGCCAGGAGCACCCGCACGCCTTGAGATTCCTGGGAGACCCGCAGCCAGATCCTGCGGTGGCTACCGAAGAACGCGACGAGCAGGCCGAGGCTGATGAGGATGCAGCCTGCCCAGATCACCGGAACCCCGGGGTCCTTGGCCACCAGCAGACCGGTGTACATGGTCGTGTCGACGCCGTTCAGGGCGACGAGGTAGTTGCCGACCGGCGTCGGCCCACCGCGGGCTGCCGCCACCACCGTTTCCCGGGTGACGGGTTGGCCGGCGCCGGAGAGTACCCGGACGAGGACGGCGGGTCCCGTCTCGCGCAGATTGGCGGTGAGATCGAGGAGCTCGAGGACGTTGCCGTCCTTGAGATCCAGGCCCGGCCCGCCCCTGTCGATGCGGCTCTCATAGACGATGAGGTTTCGATTCGGGCCCATGACCGAGAGGGCAGCTCCGTTCCCGGCCCTCTGCCCGTAGGAAGACTGGTAGAAGTAGATGTCCCGATGGATCAAGGGCGTGTTGACCGCGATCTGCTTTCGCAAGATCTCGCGGCCTCCCTCGAGGACCGTCAGGTCGCTCAGGTAGGCCCTGACCCGCTCCGTCGGCACTCCCCTGGCGTCGTTGTAGAAGGCCAGCGTGAACTTGTCGCACCGCACGTCGAAGCCGAGCGGCTTAACGCCGCCCTCTCTCAGGAGGATCGTGTTGACGGTCTGCCCTTCCGGCACCTCCACGAAGCCCTTGAAGCCCCAGCGGGAGCCGATGATCGCGCCCAGGGCGAAGAGGAAGAGGCTGAAGTGCGTAACGTACACGCCCATACGCGCCCATCCTCCCCGGCTCACCAGGAAGTAGGTGCTCCCGTCCCGCTCCGCCCGCACCGGCTTGCCGGCCTTCTGGGAGAGCAGCGCCTCGGCCTTTCGCGCGACTTCTTCGACCGACACGCCTTTGACCGTGCGCTCCCACTTCTCGTGCATGGCCACGGACCGGCCTTCGAAGATCGGGTCCGAGTCCCGCATCAGCCGCCACGCGTGCGGGAAGCGCCGGATCGAGCAGAGGGTGATGTTCACGAGGAGGAGGGCCAGCAGGACCTGGAACCACCAGGAGTGATACATGTCGTGGAGCGAGAGGGCCGCGATCACGCGGGCCGTCGAAGCCCCGTACTCCCTCACGTACTCGCTCGGATCCCGTCCCTGCTGGATGACCGTGCCGATGATGCTCGTGAGCGCGAGCGCGATGAGGCAGAAGAGGCTCAGCTTGATCGAGCAGAAGAACTCGTACAGCCGGTCTAGGGCGCCCTTGGATCTTTCCTCAGCAGAACTCAATGCAAGCTACCTCCCGATGAATTCGTGCACTTGCTTCCGAAGCCCGCGGCGACCGGCGGCGGGTGTGCCCGCTCCGGCGGTCAGTACTTCTCCACGAAGGCGTAGGCGTTGTGGTTGTGAATGCTCTCGAAGTTCTCCGCTTCCACGGAGAACCACGTGACGTTCGCGTCCTTGATGAGCGCCTGTGCGACGTCCCGGACGATGTCCTCCACGAACTTCGGATTGTTGTACGCCTTTTCGGTGACGTGCTTTTCGTCCGCTCGCTTCAAAAGGCTGAAGACCTCGCACGAAGCCCTGGCCTCGACGATGCGGATCAGGTCCTCGATCCAGATGAACTCCTTGAACCGGACGTTCAAGGTCACTTCCGATCTCTGATTGTGCGCTCCGCCGGCACTGATGGCCTTCGAGCAGGGGCAGACGCTCGTGACCGGAACCTTCACCTGGACGACGAGGTCGTACTTCCCCTCCTCCACCGAACCCCGGAAGCTGCAGTGATAGGCCATGATCGACTGCTCGTGGCTCACCGGCGCGGTCTTCTCCATGAAGTACGGGAAGCTGATCTCCATGTGAGCGGAGACGGCGTCGAGCTTCTGCCGGATCTTCTCCAGGATCACCGGAAAAGTTTGGATCGTTACGCCGTGGCGGTACTCATTGAGAACCTCGACGAACCGGCTCATATGAGTACCTTTGAAGTGGTGGGGAAGGCTGACGTACATGTTGACCGACGCGACCGTATGCTGGCGGCCGTGGGTCTTGTCGAGTACGGTGACAGGGTACGTGATGTTCTTGACGCCTACTTTGTCGATCGCGATGCGGCGATGGTCCTTCGCGCTCTGGATGTCTTCGAGGACCATGATCTAATCCTTGAGGTAGCTCGCGCAGGCCTTTTCGCTCTCCCACGCGGTCACTTTGTATACCCAGAGCCCTTCGCGATCGATCCGTGAAGCGATTTGTTCGAAGAGATGGCGCGCGATGTTCTCTGAAGAAGGGTTCACTTCGGTAAAGGGGGCGGTTTCGTTCAGGTGTACGTGATCGAGGGCGCCGAGAGCCTCTCGGGTGACCGACTTGAGCTCGTGGAAGTCGATCGCGAGGCCGATCTCGTCCAAACGATCGGCGCGCACCGTGACCTCCACCTTCCAGTTGTGTCCGTGCAGGGCCTCACAGGCTCCTCGGTAGCCTCTCAGACTGTGAGCCGCCGCGAAAGACTCTTCGATGGTCAATTCGTACATTCTGGTCCCATTAGGAGGAAAGAAACGGGCACGGTATCATCAGGCGAAAAACGTTGTCCAGGCATTTTTCCCCCCAACTGGCCGCCCCCGGTCTCCCCCGCGCCGTCCAGGAGCTGCACGCGGCCGTCCGCGACCTGCCGGTCCAGCCAGCGCTTCAGCTCCTGCCGGTGCTTCCGCTCGGTGAGGTAGGCCCTGACGGCGTCCTGCACTTCCGGCGCGGGCTCCTGACCGAGCACCCCGGCCTGCTCCCTCAAGAACGCCCGAAGCTCCCTCTCCGGGACGAAGGCCATGCCCTTGCGGACGTCCAGGTATCGGCGCATCAGGAGCAGCTCCCGGGCGCGGCGGCGCAGGTCGTTCTCCGTCACGCCCACGGCCGCCATGTCGCCCCAGAACCCTGCCGGGTCGCCCCTCGCCACCGCGAGGGCGTCCACGCTTCGAAGCACCTCGGCCGGGGTCGGCGCGAGGTTCAGCTTTTCGGCTTCACTCGCGAAGAGCCGGCGCCGGACGAGCGCCGCGGCGACCGTAACGAGAGGGGCGCGCACCGGCTCCGACGGGTCCCACCTGCCGATCCGCTCCTCCTGGAGGACCCCGCTGCGCGTCACCACGTCGCGCCCGACGCGCGCGACTACCGCATCGATGGGCTCCGCCCGCCCGGCGCCGGGAGAGAGGAGGAGGAGCCCCGCCAAGACGGCTGCCCCGGCCCGGAGCGGCCCGACGGCGCCCGCGGCCCGAAACCGGCAGGAGCTCATCGCGCCGGGCGCCTCTGGTACCGGTTGACTGCCCGGACGTGGTCCCCGTAGTCGACGGAGAAGGCGTGATAGCCGTCGTTGCGGCTCACGAAGTAGAGGAACCCGGCCGGCGCCGGGTGGAGCGCGGCCTCGAGGCTCGCCCTGCCCGGATTGGCGATGGGACCGGGCGGAAGGCCTTTCCTCACGTAGGTGTTGTACGGGGAGTCGCGCCGCAGGTCTGCGCGGGTGAGGTTTCCGTTGAAGGACGCGATGCCGTAGATCACCGTCGGGTCGCTCTGGAGCGGCATATCCCGGTCCAGCCGGTTTCGGAAGACCGCGGCAATGAGGGGCCGTTCTTCGGGTCGGCCCGTCTCCTTCTCCACCACCGAAGCCAGGGTGACCCAATGCAGCAGGTCGGGCTCCTGGCCCTTCCCTCCGCTCTTCGTCACGAGCTCCCCGGTCACCTGCCGGAACCGGCGGACCAGCGCGTCCGCTACGGCCCGCGCGGGCAGCTCGCGCGCGAAGAGATAAGTGTCCGGGAAGAGGTAGCCCTCCAGCGTCGGGCCGGGCACGCCCGCGCGGGCGGCAGAGCGGGGATCGAGGCAGAGGGAGGTGAAGTCGGCCGCGCGGGTCACGTCCGCGGCTTGCAGGATCGCCGCCATGTCCCGCACGGTGGAGCCCTCCGGGAAGGTGACGCGCACGCGATCCACCCGGCCCTCCTCCAGATCCCGGAGGACGTGGACGAGGCGGTAACCCTTGCGGAAGGCGTAGACGCCGGCCTTGATCTTCCCGGGGCGCCCCCGGAGACGAAAGCCCCACATCGTTCCCGCCTTCCACGGCGCGACGCGCACCTCCGCCAGGATCCGCACCACCTGGTCGAGCCCCGCGCCCTTGGGGATCCGAACGGTCGGGGCGTCGACGGGGATGGGCGCGTAGAGGTAACGCCCCAGGCGGACGCCGAACGCGACCGCCGCGAGTGCCGCCGCGAGGAGGAGAAGCTGTGCGAGTCGCCGGATCATGGAGCTCCTACCGGGCCAGCCACTCCCGCACCAGGTGCCAGGAGGTGGCACGATTCAACCGCGCGATGGCGGTCGTCAACGGAACGCCGCGGGGGCAGGCGTTGTCGCAGTTCTGGGCGTTGGCGCACTGGGAGATCCCGCCCTCGCCCATCACCGCCTCGAGCCTCTCCTCCGCGTCGATCCTGCCGAGAGGCGAGAGGTTGAAGTAGACCGCCTGGGCCAAAGCCGCCGGGCCCATGAACCTCGTCCGAGCGCTCACCTGGGGGCACGCCTCGACGCACGAGCCGCACGTCATGCAGCCGCTCAGCCGGTAGCCGAAACGGCGCTGCTTCTCCGGCACCCGCGGCCCCGGCCCCACATCGTGGAGCCCGTCGATGGAGATCCAGCCGAGGATCCTCTTCAGGTGCTCGAAGAGCACTGCACGGTCGACGACGAGAACACGGACGAGCGGGAACTTGGAGAGGGGTTCGAGCCGGACGGGCTGCTGGAGCTCGTCGACGAGAGCGGTGCAGGCCTGGCGCGCGCGCCCGTTGATGAGCATCGAGCAGGCCCCGCAGACCTCCTCCAAGCAGTTGCAGTCCCAGGCGACAGGCGTCGTCGGACGGCCGCCCGAGTCGACCGGATTCGCCTGGATCCACCGCAGGCACGAGATCACGTTCATTCCCGGAGTGCCGGGGACGAGAAACTCCTCCCAGCGCGCTCTCGCGCCCGGGCCGTCCTGCCGCCGCACTTCCAGCCGGATCTCCGCCGTCGGGCTCGTCACGGGCCTGCCTCCTCGTCGGTCCTGGGGCGGGGGGCGAGGAACTGGAGGTCGACCTCCCCGTACTCGATCCGCGGCCCGTCGGGCGTGAAGCGCGCGAGCGTCGTCTTCAGGAAGCGGTCGTCCCTCTCCGGAAAGTCGACCTTATAGTGGGAGCCCCGGCTCTCCTCGCGCAGTCGGGCGCCCAGGGCGATCACGTGCGCGAGTTCGAGCATGTGGTGGAGTTGGCGCACGAAGGACGCCGACTGGTTCGTCCCCTTCGCCGGGTCGCAGACCGCGATATCGTCCCACCGCTCCTTGAGCTCCTGGATCTTTTCGAGGGCCGCGTCAAGCCCGGCGTTCGTCCGGACGACCGTAACCTGCTCGGTCATCGCGCGACCCAGCTCCTCGTGCAGCCGGAACGGGTTCTCGCGCCCCTGCATGGAGGCGACGGAGCCGAGCCACGCCTCCTGCCGGACGACCTCCGCCTGCAGCCCCGCCCCCGCGTCCCCGTGGGCGCCGTCGGCCCAGGCGCCGGCGCTCCGGCCCGCCACCATCCCGCCGTGGAGGCAGGAGAGCAGGCTGTTCCCGCCGAGCCGGTTGGCGCCGTGGTACTGGTACTCGCACTCGCCGGCCGCGAAGAGCCCCGGGATGGAGGTCATCTGCTGCGGGTCGATCCACAGCCCGCCCATCGAGTAGTGGACGGCCGGGGAGACCTTCATGGGGACGACGGCCGGATCTTCGCGCATGAACCTCCGGTAGAGCTGGACGAGACCGGCGAGCTTCACCTCGAGCACGTCCTTCGGAAGCTCCGTCAGGTCCAGATAGACCTTCAGCTCTCCGCCGACGCCGAGCCCCTGGCGGCAGCAGACGTCGTGGATCTCGCGCACGGCGAGGTCACGGGCCACCAGGTTCCCGTAGGCCGGGAACTTCTCCTCCAGGAAGTACCAGCGTTTGCCGTTCCGGGGGACCCAGATCCGAGCCCCCTCGGCCAGGGCCGAGCCGCTTATGAGCCGCATCTTGTCCGGCCCGGGGATGGCGGTCGGGTGGACCTGGATGAATTCCCCGTTGGCGTAGATCGCGCCCTGGCCGTAGAGGGCGCCCGCGGCCGCGCCCGTGTTCAGGAGCGAGTTGGTGGAGCGGCCGAAGAGCGCCCCGAGACCGCCGGTCGCGACCACGACCGCGCCGGCGGGGAAGGCGCGCACTTCGCCGCTCGCGAGGTCCACGGCGACCGCGCCGCGGCAGGAGCCGTTCCCGTCCAAGGCCGCGGAGAGGAACTCCCACCCCTCGAACTTGCGGATCATGCCGGCCGCTTCGTAACGCCGGACCTGCTCGTCGAGGGCGTAGAGAATCTGCTGTCCGGTGGTAGCGCCCGCGTACGCGGTTCGCCGGTGCTTCGAGCCGTCGAAGAGCCGGAAGTCGAGGAAACCCTCGGGCGTTCGATGGAAGGCCGCACCCATTCGGTCGAGGAGCCGCACGATGCCCGGAGCGGCTTCGCACATCCGCTTCACCGGGCCCTGGTTGGCCAGGTAGTCCCCGCCGCGGATCGTGTCCTCGAAGTGGACCCAGGGACCGTCCCCCTGGGCCTTGGGATTGGCCGCCGCGTTGATGCCGCCCTGCGCGCAGACGGAATGGGACCGCCGCAGCGGGACGAGGCTCAGCACGTCGACGCGGCAGTTCTGCTCGGCGGCCGCGAGCGCAGCCATCTGGCCGGCGAGACCGCCGCCGATCACGAGGATGTTCGCGGTGCGCACCGGACCGGATCGATCAGAGAGCGGCGAGCCTCGGGCGTCTTCCCCGGCCGGCGCTCACCGGGACGGCTTCAGCCGGTCGGCGACGCCCGCCAGGATCCCATCGGCTCGCTCGACTTCGGCGGAAAGGTCGGCCGGGAGGAGCTCTCTCACCCCTTCAAGGTCGGCTCTGGCCCGGACGACGCCCGAGCGGGCCAGCAGGAGCTCGGTCCGACGGGCGCTCGCCTTCAGGCCGGCGAGCTCGGAGCGGGTAGCGGCGAGCTCGCTCCGGGTCTGCCAGAGCGCCGCGGCTCCGATGATGAGGACCAGGACGAACGCGGCGAGCGCTGCCAGGGGGAGCCAGTTGCGTTCGGCGAGGAACGAG
The DNA here is from genome assembly GCA_016218905.1 of Deltaproteobacteria bacterium. Next base: position 2,820 of record JACRCS010000453.1, on the reverse strand, counting down.
TCCCGTTTCGCCGCCTGGGCCGGCCGTTCCTCCGAAGCCGGGGCGGAGGGCTCGCCCTCCGGCTCGACGGCTGCTCCTTCGGGCGACGGTCCGTCGAGGAGAGGCGGCGCAACGGGCTCGCCCGCCGGGGAAGGGCCCTCGACGACGGCCGGCTCGGCGGGCGTCTCCGCCGCCGAAGCGGCTCCTCCAGGGCCGGCAGGGGCCTCTTTCGGCTCGAGCTCCGGGTGTTCTTCGCGTTCCATCTCGCCTCCTCGGGGGAAGCGAGAATCTTACGGACCCGCTCCAAGGCTTGTCAAGGCGCGCCCGAGCGAGCCGTAGGCGTTGGCCGTTAGCTCTTGGAAGTTCCGGTCTCCTAACCGCTAATAGCTAACACCTGATCCCTAAGCGCTACACCCGAAGAGGACCGAGTCCAGAGCGGCCACGAGGCCGTTGAGGTCGGGCTTGCAGACCTGGGCCTCGGCTCCCAACGCCTCCCCTTTGCGCCGCACTTCTTCGTAGATCATGGAGGAGTAGAGGATCACGGGCAGCTCTCGGAACCTCGGGTCCTGCTTGATCCGCTTCGTCAGGTGGTGCCCGTCCATTCGCGGCATCTCGATGTCGGAGACGACGAGATCGATGGGAGAGCCGGCCTCCAGGCACGCCCACGCATCCTCTCCGTTGGTCGCCTCGGTGACGGTCAGGCCGGCGGCCTCCAGCTTCTTCCGCGTCGTTTTCCGGATGAGCGCGCTGTCCTCCGCGAGCAGGATTCGTCTGCCGCTGCGGAGCTCGGCCCTGGGATCGGGTCCCGCGTCGCCGCACGCCTTCTTGGGCTCCAGCTCCGACACGATCCCCTCGAAGTCGAGGAGGAAGACGATGCGCTCGCCCTCACTCCCGCCCGACAGGCGCAGGTAGCCGAGCGCCGTGCTGCTCTCGATCATGCTCCCCTCGGGAGGCGTCTCGAGAGCGGTCCAGGAGATTCGGTGGATTCGGCTGACCCGATGAACCAGGAAACCGACCTTCGTCGAGTTGAACTCCGTCACGATGACCTTCGCCTGGGCCGCATCGGGGCTCGAGGAGGCACCGAGCCACTTCCCGAGGTCGACGAGGGGGAGCACAAGGTCGCGGTTCCGGAAGAGCCCGGCCATGCACGGGTGGGACTCCGGAACGGACATGATCTTCTGAGGCCGGACGATCTCTCGCACCTTCGCGACGTTGATGGCGTAGGGGTGATCGTCGACGTAGAACTCCACGACCTCCAGCTCGTTGGTACCGGCCTCCGTGAGAACGCCCGCCGCTTCCGTCATTTCGCTCTCCTCCGTGAAACGCTGGGTTGGACCCGCATCGGATCGGCCGGGAGGGCGGAAGCCTTAATAGCGTCGTGAGTTGTCCGTCGTCGATTCGAGAGGCGCAGGTCCGGACTGCCGTCTTCGAGCGGCTCGAAGTGGGCCTCCACCTGCTCTTCGGAGACCTCCTCGAGGCGGGCCGGCCGCCACGCCGGGCGGCGGTCCTTCTCGACGAGCACCGAACGGACCCCTTCGTAGAAGTCGTGGCCCCGGAGGAAGCGCCGGCTCAGCCGGTACTCCAGCCGGAAGGCGTCCTCCAGGCGCCCGACCGCCCGGCCGGTGAGCTGGCGGAAGGTCACGCGCAGGCTTGTCGGCGATTTTTCGCGGAGCTCCCGCAGAATACTCTGCACCGCGGGCCTCCGGGAGCGGCCCAGGAAAGCGAGGACGGCCGAGAGCGAAGGCGCCGAGAAGCACTCCTCCAGCTCGGCCGAGAGGGACCGCCGGAGCTCGTCGGGCGGCGCCTCGGAGACCGCCGCGAGAGAGGCGTCGAAGCACTCGGGCTCGAGCGAGCTCCTCCAGCGCGGCAGCCTCTCGGCCGGCACGTAGTGGGTGGCGAGACCGCTCCCGACGAGCTCGGCCGGGCCGAGGCGGGCGCCGGTGAGCGCCAGGTAGAGGCCGAGCCGTCCCGGCAGGCGCGGAAGGAAGTAGCTCGAGCCCACGTCAGGGAAGAAACCGATGCCGGTCTCCGGCATCGCCCAGCGGGTGTGCTCCGTCACGATCCGGTAGGGGCAGTGGATCGTCAGTCCCACGCCGCCGCCCATGACGACCCCGCCGAGGACCGCGGCCACGGGTTTGGGATACCGGGCGACGAGGAGGTCCAGGCGGTACTCTTCGCGGAAGAACCGCTCGGCCGACGCGAAGTCGCCCCGCAGGCCCGCTTCGTAGAGGCTTCGGACGTCGCCTCCGGCGCAGAAGGCCTGCTCGCCCGCCCCCTCCAGCACGACAGCCCGGACGGCGGGGTCTTGCTCCCACGCCGAGAGCATCCGGGCGAGGCTCCGGACGGCGGAGACGGTCAGTGCGTTGAGGGCCTCGGGCCGGTTGAGGCGCGCGAAGCCCACCCCGCCCCGGACGGCGAAGAGCACGGGCGGGGCCAACGGCCCCTCAGGTCCGGACCGCCTGGCCCGCCGTGGTGGCTTCGAGCCCCTTCACGAGGCCCCGGAGCGTGCGGTTGTAGGGCGTCGGGATCCCGGCCTGCTCGCCGTAGTCGACGATCTTTCCGTTGATGAAGTCCACCTCGGTCCGCCGCCGGGCCTCGACATCCAGCAGCATCGACGGCTTGTGGTGACCCGCCGTCTTCAGATACTGCATGCAATAGGGGTAGTACTCCCACCCGAGGGAAATCTCGTTGGCGCGGGCGACGGCGATCCCCTCCTTGATCAGCGCGTCGATGAGACCGAAGACGATCGGGTCGCCGATGGCCTGCGCCATGGTCATGCCCGTGACCGCGCAGACCGGGTTCATGCACGCGTTCATGATGGTCTTGCGCCAGACCATGCTG
>JACRCS010000463.1 GCA_016218905.1 Deltaproteobacteria bacterium | reverse complement strand
TCACGGTCCCAGGGCCGGAGGGAGGGGCGGCGGCCAAGGGGGCGTGAACCCCGTGCCGCGCACCGCTACGTGACGAATCTCGTCGTCAGCCGCCGCATCTCCTCGCCGGTGGTCACGAGGGACCCGAGCTCCCGCTGGAGCGTCTTCGTCATGGCCTCGATCTCCTCGGCGCGATGGGAGGTCGCCTCCACGTTCCGGCTCACCTCCTCGGTCGTCGCCGACTGTTGCTCCACGGCAGCCGCAATGTGGGTGATACGGTCTTTCACGCTCTGGACGGACGCGAAGATCCCGTCCAGCACGTCGCCTACCTGCCGGAAGGCCTCGGTCGTCTGGCCGACGAGGACCGACGCGTCGTGCATCGAGCGGCGCGTATGGTCGGCTTCCCCCTGGACGGTCTCGATCCGCTGCGCGATGTCGCGCGTGGCGCGCATGGTCTTTTCGGCGAGCGACCGCACCTCGCCGGCGACCACCGCGAAGCCCCGGCCCTGTTCGCCGGCCCGGGCCGCTTCGATGGCCGCGTTGAGGGCCAGCAGGTTGGTCTGGTCGGCGATGTCGGAGATCACCTCCACGACCCCGCCGATCTCGCGCACCCGCTGCGTGAGACGGCTCACGGTGGCCTCGAGCTCCGAATTGGACGAAGCCGCCTCCTGGGCCGCGGCTCGGGCTCTCTCCGCGACGTCCTTCCCTTGGGCGGCCGTCCCCATGGCCTCGCTTGAGAGCTCCGCGGCGGCCGCGCAGGTGCGGGCGACGTCGCCGATGGTCTGGCTCATCTCCTCGGCGGCCGCCGCGACCTGGCCGGCCTGCTCGCTCTGGCCCCGGGCGGCCTCCAGGGTGCGGTCCGCGTTGGGCTTGAGCGCGTCCGCGATCCCCATGAGCCGGTCGGCCGCGGAGAGGACGTCCCCGATGAGCACACTCAGAGAGCGCGTGGTCTCCTGAAAGGCCGTTTTGACCGCGCCGATATCGCCCTCCGACTCGGCGCCTTCGACCCGCACGGTGAGGTTTCCGCGCGCGAGCTCCCGGACCGCCGCCATGATCCCGGCGAGGGTACGGACGATCGTCCGCCGGATGAGGAGCGAGATGACGATCACCGCCAGCCCGAGGACGGTGCTCAAGGCGGCGGTGCCCGCCAGCCGATTCTTCGCGAGCGAGAGGATCGCCTGCAGTTCGCGCATTCGGGTCTCGCTGTCCCGCCGATTCTTCTCCGTGACTTCGGCCGCTCCCCGGATCACCGCGTCGCAGGCGCGATCGTACACGTCCATCAGCCGATTGCCGGCCTCGTGGTCGGTGGCGTACGCCTCGAACATTTGGATCCCCGTGGACCACATGGCCGGCAGGGCGTCGCGCAGGCGCGCGAGTTTCTGCCGGTGGGGCGGGTCGTCGGGGCTCGAGGCGATCAGTCGGTCGACGCACCGGGCGGCGGCCTCGAGGGCCGGCTTCGCCTCCTCCTCGATGACCTTCCGGTCTTGGGTGAGCGAGGCGTCCGTGAGGAACTGCCAGACGTTCGCGACCTGTAGCTGCAGCTCCTTCGTGAGGATCGACTCCTCCTGGAGCGCTCCGTAGCGGAGTACGGCCGCGCGGATGCCGTGGAGCTTCTCCACGGTGAACGCGGAGAGCCCGATGGCCGCGGTGACTACCAGGGCTGTGAGCCCGACGGAGACGAGGAGCTTTCTTTCCACGCCCATTCTGAAGATGCTCACAGTACCTCCTGAAGTCGTTCACCCCCCGGTCTGCAAAAACTGCGCTCCTTTTCGACCGCCCAGGGCTGATGGCTTAACCGTGAAGCTTCGACGGGGGTGGAGGCGCACGCGGCTGGGTCAACTCGCGGCGGGTCTGTTTCCGGGGGAGACGCGCGGGGACGGTTGCACTAAGATGGGCCGGTGCCGCCGGGTCAACCGTCGAAGGAGTGCAGCCCATGTCGGACCTCGGGACCATCCTCATCGTCGACGACGAGGAGAGCATCAGGAAGACGCTCCAGAGCGTGCTGCGCGACGAGGGGTACTCGCCGGTGCTCGCCCGCGACGGCGCCGACGCCCTCTCCCAGCTCGAAACGTCGACTCCTTCGCTCGTCCTCCTCGACATCTGGATGCCGGGCATGGACGGCATCGAGACCCTGCAGCGGATCCAGGAGCTGCGGCCGGGGATGCCGGTGATCATGATCAGCGGCCACGCGACGATCGCCACGGCGCTGCGGGCGACGAAGCTCGGCGCGTCCGACTTCATCGAGAAGCCCTTGGACCTCGAGCTCACGCTCCAAGCGATTCGTCGCGCCCTGGGAGCCGGCGGCGAGGGGCCTGGCGACGCGGCGGGCGGCGACGGCATCGACGGCGACCTTCCCGTCGGCGTTCCGACGCTGCGCACGGAGGTCTTCGAGAAGGAGAAGCTGCGGGGCTCGCTCCTGCCGCAACGGACGTTGGCACGCAGCTGCGTCCTCTACGGGCAGGGTCTCCACTCCGGCAAGAAGAGCGGGCTCATCTTCGAGCCGCTCGGCCCGAACTCCGGAATCCACTTCGTGGGCGTCTCCGAAAACCAGGCAGTGCCCGCGCACGTGGATTTCGTGGGGTCGACGGGTTTCGCCACCACGATCCGCCTCGGCAACGTGCGGGCCGCCACGATCGAACACGTGATGTCGGCGTTCAACGCGTATGGGATCACGAACGTGCTCGTGAAGTGCAACGGCGAGGTGCCCGTCCTTGACGGCTCGTCGGCGGAGTTCTGCGCGCTCTTCGAGGAGGTCGGGTTCGAGAACCAGCTCGGCGAGTGGCACCAGATCGCCCTGAAGGAGCCGATCTCCGTCGGCACGGGCAAGGAGTCCCTGCGGCTCGAGCCGAGCGACTGCTTCGAAGTCGACTATACGCTCGACTATCCGGCCCCGGTGGGCAGGCAGCATTTCTCGTTTCGGCTGGAGGACCCGGCGGCGTTCCGTCGTGAGATCGCCCCGGCCCGCACCTTCGGCTTCGTGAAGGACATCCACTACCTGCAACGGCAGGGGCTCGCCCTGGGCGGGCGCTTCGACAACTTCGTGCTGTTCGGCGAGACAGGGCCGATCAACGAGGCGTTGCGGTTTCCGGACGAGCCGGTGCGGCACAAGATCCTGGACGTGATCGGCGATCTGTACCTCCTCGGCCGGCGGCTGCAGGTGAGGGTGGTCGCCCACATGACCGGACACTCCCACAACATCGCCGTCCTGAAGAAGCTCCGGCAGTTGCTGCAGTAGGGCCCGCGCCGGCGGGGCGATCACTCCGGCGAAAGGGCGTCCGAACGCTGCGGGGGCCAGCCTTGGGATTCCGGCACGGCCGGCGCCTGGCACGCCCCGTCTTCGCCCGGCTCCAGCTTCCGTTCCAGGAAGGCGTGGTTCGGCTCGCCGTAGATCTGCTCCTCCGCCGTCTGCTCGCACCGGTTCCGGAAGACCTCTTCCGTGAACGCGTCGGCGGCGAGGGTCTCGGCCGCTGCCGACAGAAGCACCGCACCTAGGAGCGATAGGATCCTTCGCATGCTTTCCTTTCACTGAGCTGCGAGATGGCGGGAGGGCTGCTCCCTTCTCCGATAACCTAAGGCGCGCGGACCAGACGAAAAAACCCCCGCAGCAACGGGGGTTTCAGATGCCCTGAGAGGCGAAGCGGCTCGCCGGCCTACTCCTTCTTCGTCGTGGTCATGTCCTTGTCGCCCTCGGCCGCGCCGTGGCAGTCCTTACACTCCTCGACCTTGTGCTTCTTGACCATCTCTTGGGCCTTTTCGGTCAACTTCTTCTCGGAGGGCGAGCCCACGTGGCACGCCTTGCACTTCGCGCCCTTCACGAAGGCTCCCTTCGCAAACGCAGCGCCGCTGAAGAGCAGCGAGAAGCCCATGATCGCGATGACGGTCTTTTTCATGGTGGCGGTCCTTTCTCCGGTGTTTTGGGGGATAAACCCCTGGTTGAGATTGGCGGGGACGATAGCAGTTCCAGCCTGAGCGTTCAACGAAAATGCCGGCTTTCGGTATCCGGAGCCGAAGGCCTTCGGGTGCCGAGCCGGCGGGCGGGAGGGTGGCAGCCGGTGCCTCCGCGCTTCGGCGGCATCTGCCTCGCCCACGCGCTTCTCGCCCTCTACGTGGGCCGCCAGATTAGGCTCTGAAGGATCAGGGATGACGACGCCCAAGCTTCGTCTGGGGTAGCCGGCTTCACCCGGCAGAGCCGGGGGGGGCTGGTCGGCCTTGGAGGAGACCGGTCAGCAGAGCCCAGGAGGGCGGGAGCCACCGCGGAGGCCAGGGAGGGCCGTGAAGGATGAAACCAAAGCCTAAAGCCTAAAGCCTAAAGCCTAAGGCCTAAAGCCTAAAGCCTAAAGCCTGACACCCGTTGACTTACCACTTCAGATTGAGATGGATTCCTGCCTCGCGGGCGCCTCCCGAGCGCTCCCCGTCGGCAGTGCTCGTGTCTCCGGTCGTCCGCAGGCCCAGGTCGAGGGAGGTGTGTTCGGCGAGCTTGAGCTTGATGCCGGCTCCCACCCACGGCGCCGCTTCGATGGTTACGGCCGTCCTCCCGTTCTGCTGGTTCTGCTGAAGGCCGACCGAGTACCCCGTGCCGAGGTAGGGGCTGACGAACGACAGGCGATCCCAGCAGGTTCCGAGCCCGAGGCTCCACCGCGAGTCGTCGGTGCTCGCGGACGGCAGGAAGGGGAAGACTCCCACCCGCACCGAGGGAGCGTCGGCGGAGGTGGACGTGTAGAGCTGAAGGGACCGCGGACTCCCCCCGACCTCCGGAGTCTTCGGCGGGGCGGCGCGCTCGGAAGCCCGCGCGGGGAGAGCGGCAAGGCAAAGCGCGGCGAGGCAGAGGAAGGCGGGACGGCAGACGAGCGCGCGCTCGGACATGGGAACCCTATCGGCCGGGAGGGCCGTTTCGTTTTGGGCGAGAGCGGATAATATAGGTTCCAAACAAAGATGGCCAGCACAAGGGCGACCCCGTACGCGAGTTCAACGAGCCGCGCTCTGCGTGAAGACGAGGGACGGGAGTCCCGGCCTATAGGTATTTCAGCAATGATTCCGGACACCTTGACCCGCGGCAACTCGGTCTTATTTACAGGGAGGGTTGAGTGTTCCGCTTTCCTGGAAAGGAGACAGAGATGCCGCAAATGAGTGCCCTGGAGATGGGGAAACGCTCGGGAGACCTGATGAAGGTCGACATCGACGCGCTTCACGCCTACGACCAGGCGATCGAGAACACCGAGCTGATCTCGCTGAGAAAGCAGCTCGCCGAGTTCCGGGCGGATCACGAGCGACACGTGGAGCAGTTGAGGGCCCTTACCGAGGCCTTCGACGTGGTGCCGCCGGACTGCTCCCAGGACTTCAAAGGCTTCCTCATGGAAGGGTTCACCGCGCTCCGCAGCCTGACCGGGGTGGAAGGAGCGCTCAAAGCCATGAAGTCCAACGAGGAGCTCACGAACCGCAAGTACCGTGAGGCGCTGGCGCTGGGCTTCACGCCTCGTACCCGCGAGCTCCTGGAGCGCAACTACGAGGAGGAGCAGGTGCACCTCCAGGTGATCGAGCGGGCGCTGGCCGAGAGGATCTGGGAGAAATAGTCTCGTCCGGGGGAATCGGACCAGTCGGACGGGTCCGACCGGTCCCGTCGACCCTACTCTGCCTTGACGAACCGGTACACGCGCCCCCCGGCGTAGTCGAGGAGATAGAGCTCGCCCGAGGAGTCCTCGGCGAAGGAAGAGGGGCGGAGGTCGGTCTCCAGCAGCAGGCGTGGCTTGGGAGTCTGCTCGGAGACGGGGAACCCCCATACCTTTCCGCTGCCGTAGTCGGCGTAGACGTAGAACCCCCGCAGCTCGGGGTTGGCCTTTCCCCGATAGACGTAGCCGCCCGTGATCGAGAAGCCGTCCTTGTGGGAGTACTCCGCGACGGGATCGATGAGCCCCGCCGTCTTGCAGCGCTTGGCTCGGAAGCAGTGGGCGCCTTCCCGGATGTTCCAGCCGTAGTTGCCTCCCCGCTCGACCCGGTCCACTTCTTCCCACTGGTGCTGCCCCACGTCCGCCACCCAGAGCTCCCGGGTCTCCCGGTCGAAGCTCCACCGCCACGGGTTTCGCAGGCCGAGGGCGAAGATCTCCGGCCGCCCTCCGCCCCGCGCGTAGGGGTTGTCCGGTGGGATCGCGTACGGGCTCCCGCGGTCGACGTCGATGCGGAGCATCTTGCCCAGGAGCGTTCGAGGGTTCTGGCCGTTGCGGTGGGGATCCCCGCCCGAACCGCCGTCCCCGTAGCCCGCGTAGAGGTATCCGTCGGGACCGAAGCCGATTCCCCCGCCGTTGTGGTTCGTGTACGGCTGGTCGATCGACAGGATCACCACCTCGGAGGCAGGATAGAGCGCGTTCCCGCCGTCCGGGCTCGTGAAGCGCGAGATCCTCGAGACAAGGGGCGGGTTTCCGTCCCCCGGCGCCGTGTAGGAGAGGAATACGTACCCGTTTTGTGCGAACCGCGGGTGAAAGGCCATTCCGAGGAGGCCCGCTTCGCTCGGCCCCGACTCCACCCGGCTCGAGATGTCGGCGACGAGGGACGCCCGCCCGGCGGCCGGATCGCTCTCGAACCAGCGCACCCTTCCCGCCTTTTCGACCACGAACCAGCGGCCCGGGTCTCCCGGAGCCTGGACGAGAGCTACCGGTCTCTCGAACCGTAGCTTCGGGACGGCCTCCCGGAGGGCTTCCCGGGGCAGCGGGGCAGCGTGCGCGGCGAGCCCCGGAGCGCCCGCGAGGAAGGGCAGGAGCGTGCAGGCGGCGTAAACGCTTCTTCGGGCGATCATCTCTCCTCCTGAGCTCGGCGGCGCGCGGGGGGCGCCGGTCCGGGCTCCGTCAGTATAGACCGGGACCTCGAAGACGCGACTGGCCCGGTTGAAGTCGTCTCGGGAGCGCATAACCTGTAGGGGAGAGTGCAGGGCAGCGTCACGCGTCGCCGAGCGAAAGGAATCCGAGCCATGCCCATCCTCGAGTGGCACGAGCGCGTTTACGCGTTGGGGGTCGAAGAGATCGACTGCCAGCACCGCGCGTTGGTAGGGAGGATCAACGACGCGTACGATGCCGCGGCCGGGTCCCAGGATCCGGACCGCGTCCGCGCGCTGGTGGCGCGGATGGCGGCCTACGCGGAGGGGCACTTCGCGTGTGAAGAGACGGTGATGCGGGAGGCAGGGTACGAGGCCGCTCTCAGCCACGGCCGCGAGCACCACTCGTTCGTGCGAAAGTCCGAGGACTACGCGGAGGCGCTCCACGCCGGCCGCGCACCCCGCGTCGAGGAGGTCTTCCGCTACCTGGCCGAATGGCTGAGCGCCCACATCCTCGAGGTGGACATGGCCTTCGGCAGGTGGCTCAAGGCGAGAGGGCGATCCTAGGCTCGCCCTCTCGTCAGCAATTAGGTGTTAGGCCTAAGGTTTTAGCTAATGCCTAATATCTAACGGCTAACGCCTCGTCTGCTGCGCTTCACGCCCAGAGGGTCATGCCTGCTCCGCTCCTCCCGGCGCGGCCTCCTTGAAGACATAGTGGATGATGGCGTTTTTGGACTCCTCCATGTGCGTCTCGACGGCGCGCTTGATCCCGTCCGCGTCGCCGGACTCGAGGGCCGCGATGATCCGGGTGTGCCCCGCGATCGCCTCGATGACGTTCCCCGCCGAGTAGATGCTCTGGACGCGGTACCGGAGCATGTGGCTCCGGAGCGTCTGGGCGAGCTCGAGGATACGGTCGGAGCCGCTGGCGCGGGCGATGATCTCGTGGAACTGCGCGTCGAGATCGATGAAGTCGCTGAACCGGGCCTGGTCGAGCCGCTCCTGCGTGAGCGCCACGTTGCGCTTGAGTTCGCTCAGGACCTTCTTCGGGGACTTGCGGATCGCCCAGGAGGCGGCGAGCGTCTCCACGGCCGCGCGGATCGCGCAGATCTCCTCCACCTCCGCCGCGCTGACCGGCTTGACGGTGTAGCCGACCCTCGGGCGGGACTCTATGAGGCCCTCCCGCTCGAGCGCGTGGAGCGCTTCCCGCACGGGCGTGCGCGACGTGCCGATCTCGCTCGCGATGGAGGTCTCGATGAGGCGCTCTCCGGGGGCGATGGAGCCCCGGAGGATCTGCTCCCGGACGTGGTTATAGACCTTCTGCCGGATGGTGTCGGCCGCCTCGATGACGAGCGGCTTCACCTTCGGACTCTTCGGAGTACCCGCGCGTCCCATGAGGAAGCTCCCTTTGCGGTTCGGGAGGCGACCGGCCGTTGCGCCGAACGCCCTTTTCTCATCGCCTCGAAGCGCTTCTCCGGCCTGCGGACGGGACGGGCCGTTCCCGGCGTCGCGTCCGCCGAATCTGGCGCACGGTACCCCACCGACCGGGTGGCCGTCAACCGGATCCCCGTTTGCTCTCCAGCTCCTCCCAGCGCCCGAGAAGGGCTTCGAGCCGGGACTCCAGGTCCGTAAACTCCTGCGAGAGGGCCTGGAGCGAGTCGCGGCTCGGGAGACCCACCGGCTCGGCGAGGACCGCCTCAACCTCCCGCTTGCGAGCCTCGAGTCGCCCGATCTCCCCCTCGACGTCCGTGAGTTCCAGCCGCTCCTTGTAGGTGAGCGAAGGCTGCCGTGTCGACCGGGCCCTCGGGGCAGACGCGGCGGGCGCCGCTGCCCGGGGCACACTCCGCTCCTCCCGCTTCTGGGCGCGAAGGGCCGCGAAGATCTCGTAGTTCCCCTCGTAGAAGACGACGCGCCCGCCTCCCTCGAAGTGGAGGATGCCCGTGGCGACCCGGTCGAGGAAGTAGCGGTCGTGGGTGACCATCAGGACGCTCCCCGGAAAGTCGGCGAGCGCCTCGTCCAGGACCTGCAGCGTCGGTAGGTCGAGGTCGTTCGTCGGCTCGTCGAGGACGAGGACGTTCGCACCGTCGAGCAGCAGCCGGGCGAGGAGGAGCCGCGCGCGCTCGCCCCCGGAGAGAATCGAGACGGGCTTTCGCTGGTCCTCCCGGCCGAAGAGGAAGTCTTCGAGGTATCCGGCCTTGTGCCGTTTCGTGTCGCCCTTGGGACCGGGGACCGTGACCCAGTCGCCCTCGCCGAGCGCCTCGTCTACCCGCTGCGCGTCGTCGAGCCCGGTCCTGGCTTGGTCGAGGTAGCCGATCCGGGTGTGCTTTCCGGCGGTGACGGTCCCGCCGGCCGGCTCGAACCGCCCCAGCAGGGCGCGGACCAGCGTCGTCTTCCCGCAGCCGTTGGGGCCGAGGACCCCCACGCGCTCGCCCTTCCGGAGCGTGAAGCTGAGGTTGCGCACGAGCGTCCGACCCCCGAGCTCCAGGGTCAGGTCCGAGGCCTCGAGGACCGTCCCTCCGAGGCGCTGACCCGCCTCGAAGGTGAAGGCGAGGTCGCGGACGGGCCCGGTTGCCGAGCGCTTGCGGAGCTCCTCGGCTCGGTCGATGCGCGCCTTCTGCTTGGTCGAGCGGGCCTTCGCGCCGCTGCGGTC
>JACRCS010000462.1 GCA_016218905.1 Deltaproteobacteria bacterium | reverse complement strand
GGCTGTCCAGACCTCCCACTGCTTTCCTCCGGGTTCCTTCAGGGCGCGGATCTGCTCGTCGGTCAAACCGGACTGCTTCCCCGAAGCAGTGTGTGCCTTGCTTCAGTACTCGCAGCCGTTGAGAATTGAGGTCCTCAGGTAGGCAAGCTCTTTCAGCTTGTTCGGCACCTCTCCCCTTGCCCATACCTCCTGATAGAAGGGCAGGAACTTGGTCAGGACGTCCGGCTTGTGCGCCATGACCCTGAAGAAGTTCAGCACCTTGCCCATCTTCTTCTCCATCGACTCGTACAACTCCGCAGCACTACCCGCGTCCTTCTTCTCCACGGCCGAGACTCCCATGGCGACCCTCCTCTCTCCGGAGCCTGCACTACGTGGGCGTGAGAGCACGGTTAGAACGCTAGCAGAGCGTACGCAGAGGTCCAGCGGGAGTCGGGAGTGAAGTTCGGTGGGACCGAGCCGAGGCATGTTGGTGATGGTGGCGAGTCGTGAACGTCCGGCGGGCAGAGGTGTTGCGAGAAGGCTCAGACGACTTTGTGAAGGCTTCTCGGGGATCGTTGAAGAAGGGGTAGCCGGCCGTCGGCGGCTTCGTTGCACTGGATCGAACCCTTTCGGAAGCGCTTCGCGGCGTCAGAAGCTGACGCCCTCCGCGTATGTCTCTACGGATGTGGCATCTCCGCAGCGCTCTTATTGGACCGCAGAGGTTTAAGACCGATGATTGTATGGGGCCGGCCTGGGTTCCACGTGTTTGCGATCACGCCGATGCGACGCCCCGACCCGGGACGGGCCCGGGCAGGCTCTGGGCGAGTTCGGAGGAGCGTCTCCGCCCTACGGCCGGGCGAGCCGGATCACCGAGTAGGAGGCCGCCTCCGGGTTCGCGATGCCGAACCGAGCGTTGACGACGTAGAGGCTCTCGCCCGAGGCGGCCACCGTGGTCGGCACGTCAAGGGCGGCGTTGGTGAGAACCCTTTGGGTCGCCGCGGTCGAGAAGTCGGGCGAGAGCGTCAGAACCGCGAGCTGGTTGCTCTGGTTCTGCACGACGAAGAGGGTCTGACCCTCGAGCAAGAGACCGTCGCCGTTGGGGAGCGCAGCCCCGCCGTCGATGACGACCCGCTGGCTGGCCCCCATGGCCGTGTCCACCCGGAAGAGCGACCGGTCGAAGGAGTTCACGACGAGGAGGGTCGCCCCGTCAGGGGTGGCCGCGATCCCGTTGGCGTTGAACTGCCCCCCGACCACCGGAAATACTCCCGACATCTGGATGGGCGTGGCCGTGGCCGAGAGCGTCCCATCGGGGCCGATATCCACCCGGTGGAGGTTCGAGCTTCCCGAGTCCGTGAACCAGGCCGCCTGGGGCGTGACCACGACGTCGTTGATGAAGGTGCCGGCCACGGGCGGGACGACGAGGTCATACTGGACGATGTCGGCTCCGGTGTTCGCGTCGTAGACGTACGCCTGGCCGGTGGCGCCGCCGGCGACGAAAAGCCGGCCGCGGCCGTCGACCTTCATCCCGATGGCGTTTCGCGCTCCCCTTGACTCGATAAGGACGCTGCCCTGGCCGGTCGTGGCGCTCGCGCGAAAGACCCGGCCGCTGGGGATCGAGCCGACGAAGAGGACGTCGCCGGAGCTCGCGATGCCCTCGGGCTGGAATCCGGCCGGCAGGGCGATGACGTCGGGGGGCGAGGTCGGGCCCTCCCCGCCCCTGCCACCGCACGCGACGAGCGTAGACACCAGGGCGGCGGTCAGCCAGAGGACTGCAGCTCGCTTCGCCATCGTCTTCTCCTTCCCGAGCCTGAGGGCAGGTCCGTCACCTCCGACAGGCTAGCGACCTTTCCCGGCGGGTCAACGGAGGCCGGTGCCGCGCCCTTTGCGGCGGCGATCAAGAGCCTTCCGGCGCCGCGGTACGGAAGGACGACGTTGACGGCGTACCCGGTGGCACGCCCTGTAGCCTTGGACCAATCAGCCCCCCCAGACAATCGCTGCGCCTTTGTCGCGAGCTAAGTTCCGATTTCACGGGGGGGGGCACGGAGCAAAGAAAAGGCCCCGGTACCAGGGGCCTCTTCTTTGCCGTCGCTTTGAGCCGGAGGACGGTCAGAACTGCCTTTCCAGGTCTTCCTGGTTGAAGTGGGTCGCGTAGACGCCGCGGCCTTCGTCCGTCGCCGTCAGGTCCGCCGAGGCTCCCGCCCAAGCAGCACCCGCCAGGCTCGCCATCGTCACGACCAGCACAAAGATGGGCGACCTCCCGGAGGCCGCAACGACGGCCGGGCGGCCGTTGTTCTTGATTTCAGACGGGACGGTACCTGGCAAACGGTGCGTTCGTCCTTGCTCGCAATGTCTCGTTCAAATGGGGTAAATTGAGCCCTCGGATTGCGTGACGGAGCGCGCGTTTTCGGCAAAAGGGGGGAGCTGTGGGGGAAGCGCAGGTCGGCGTCAAAAGCAGGGACGCGATGGATTTGGAGGACGGCCTCAGGCCGGGAGCCGTACTCCTCGCCGACGACGACGAGTTCGTACGGGCAGTGAGCCGGGACATCCTACAGGCAGCCGGTTACACGGTTATGGCGGCTGCCGACGGCGCGGACGCCGTGGCTCTCTTTCGCACGCGACCAGAGGCCTTCAGGATCGCGGTGCTGGACTTCGCGATGCCTCACATGGACGGCGAGCAGACGCTATACGAACTGCGCCGTCTGCGGCCGAACCTGCCCGTACTCGTATGTACCGGCTACGTCGATACCTCCGCAGCCGAACGCCTCACTTCCCATGGCGTTCCGATCCTCCAGAAGCCTTTTCCTCCCGGGGTCCTCCTGAATGCCGTGGCTCGGCTCCTGGGCCGATGACGACAGAGAGGTCGCCCCCCACGAGAAGGTCACTGCGGCGGGATGGCAGCGATGACCAGTGAGGCCGAGGTGCTCGAACAAGCCTGGCAGAAATGGCTGGACGCCATCCCGAAGCGGGTCTCCCGCCGGCGCTTTGGATCGACCGAGACACCCGTCCGTCTTCTGGAAGGGCTGGAGGCCGTTTGTGAAGGCTTCCGCCCCTTCGGCTCTGCCCGTGCGATGTTGGTCCGAGAGGTTCCCGACGGGCTCTTTCGTGGGATCGTCGGCGCGTACGGGAGTATTCGGGGCGCTCGCCACTGCCTCCTCATGGTTGGGCACGGAGATGCCGCGGCGGAGGTCGGTTATGTGGGCGAAGCAGCCGTCCTGGAGGCCACGGCGCTCGGGCTCGGGACGTGCTGGGTCGGAGGGCTCTTCGACCGGGCAACGGCGGCCCAGCTCGTCGTCCTCGCACCGGGAGAGCGGATCTTCGCGATCTCACCGGTCGGGAGGGTCCCTGAGGTGAAACGCCTTGAGGAGCGGCTCATGTCTGCGGTCGCCCGCGCTCGGACCCGCAGGCCCTTGGAGGTGGTTGCACGGGGCGCCGGCTCCTGGCCGGGATGGGCCAGGAGCGGAGCCGAAGCGGCAAGGCTTGCACCCTCCGCAGTGAACAGACAGCCATGGCGGTTCTCGAAGGAGGGCCACAGCGTCCTCGTCGCCCAGGATTCTGAGAAGGACACCTACCGAATCCCGAAGCGACTCGACTGCGGTATCGCCATGCTCCACTTCGAACTCGGGGCACGCGGCGCCGGAATGGCCGGAGAGTGGCGCCTCGAGCCTTCGCCCAAGACAGCCTCGTTTCATCCCGGACGGCGATAGCGTGCGGGCGAACCCAAGAGGGGCCGCAGCTTCCGGAACGGGGCCCTTTTGGACGAGGCCGCCTACGGGCGGCTTCGTTGCACTCGCCGAAACTCGTCTGCAACGGCTGCCGACTCAACATCAGGCGAAGTGCTCAAAGACGGCAAAGGTGATCCCGGCGGAATGACGTTGCCCGAGGCACCCCCGCACCTTCCCGCTTGTCTCTCCCGTCCGTGCCCATCTATCTTGCGGCAACTTCCCCGCGCCGGGAGAAGACCCTCACCGAGAGCAGGACCGGAATCGCGATGCCTTCCAGTAGCCCGAAGAATCTGACGCTCAAGGTCCTCGGCGCGATCAGCTTCTCCCATTTTCTAAACGACACGATCCAGTCCCTCATCTTCGCCATCTACCCGCTGCTGAAGGGCAAATTCTCGCTTTCCTTCGCCCAGATCGGGTTCATCACCCTCTCGTTCCAGATCACCGCGTCCCTCCTGCAGCCGATCGTTGGGCTCTACACGGATCGCCATCCCAAGCCGTACAGCCTCCCTTTCGGCATGGGCTGCACGCTCATGGGATTGTTGACGCTATCGGTCGCGCGAGACTACCCGAGTCTTCTCCTCGCCGCGTGCCTCGTCGGCACGGGATCCTCGGTCTTCCACCCGGAGTCCTCCCGGGTGGCGCGAATGGCTTCGGGGGGGCAGCACGGCTTTGCCCAGTCGATCTTTCAGGTCGGCGGAAATGCGGGGACGGCGATGGGCCCGCTCCTCGCCGCCTGGATTGTCATTCCGCTGGGGCAGGGAAGCATCGCCTGGTTCGCGGTCCTGGCGCTCCTCGCGATTGGCGTGCTCGCCGGCGTCGGGCGGTGGTACCGGCGGCGGCAGGCGGAAGGGGGAGCGGCCCCGAAAGGGCACCGCGGGCTCCATCCGCTGCTACCGACGCGCACGGTCGTGCTCTCGCTCCTCGTCCTGCTGACGCTCATCTTCTCGAAGTACTTCTACCTGGCGAGCTTGAGCAATTACCTGACGTTCTACCTCATGCACCGCTTCCACCTCCACGTGCAGTCCGCGCAGTTGTACCTCTTCGCGTTTCTCTTCGCCGTCGCACTTGGAACCGTGCTCGGCGGCCCGATCGGCGATCGGATCGGCCGGAAGCGCGTGATCTGGTTCTCGATCCTCGGCGCCGCGCCCTTCGCCCTGGCCATGCCGTACGCCGACCTGACCTGGACCGGGATCCTGGTCTTCGT
>JACRCS010000447.1 GCA_016218905.1 Deltaproteobacteria bacterium | reverse complement strand
GGAGTCACGAGCGAAAGACCGCCTCGCGCAGAGGCGCGGAGGCGCAGAGAACCCCTTGTGAAGTCTCTTCTCAGCGCCTCCGCGCCTCTGCGGGAGGTTGGGTCTTGCGTTGACCATGTCTCAATGGTCTGAGGCGGAGCCTCACTAGGCTTGGGACCGCATGATACCTGGAAGCGGCGCTCGACGCCGGGGAGGAAGGAGCGTCGATCCACGCGCTCCTGGAGTCGGCGCGGCAACACACAACGTTCCACTTCGGCGCCGAGGAGAAACTCCTCGGAGAGGAAGAACGCCTCACTGGTGACGCTGCTCCTCCTCGGCCCGCAGTTCGGTTTCCGGAGTCGGCATGTCTTCGCGTGGCTGGCCCTCGTCGACTTCGGCTGCAGATTCGGCCCCTCGCACAAGGCTGACCCGCTCCTCGTGCAACTTCGTCAAGGTGCGGACCACGTCCTGGATCTCCTGGTGCAGAAGGAGCTCCCCATCGCCTTCCCGCAATGCGTCGAACACCCTCCTCCCCAAGTCCCGGTAGTGCGCATCGATTCGCCGGTCCGCCGCCGCCAGATCCAACCTCTGCTGCACCCGCCTGCCGTACTGGGCCGTACGGGTCCCGGCCGCGAATACCGCTCGCCGCGTCGCCTCCCAGGCCTTACCTCCGAACTCTCGAAGCTCATGCGAGTATTCTCCCGCTGTCTCCTTGACTCTCTCTCCCATGTCTCGCTCCTTTCTCGCCGCTCCGTTCGCTTCGGCGCGCGATTGCGGCCGGCTCACGCGCTGAGAGGGCAAGCCCCCCCCTCCCGCCGGCATTCCGTGCAGAGGTCACGCTGTTCGCCCTTCGGGAGATCGGCGCAGCCCTCGTTGGCCGCCTGGTAGCTGAACGAAGAGAAGAGCTTGTGCACAGGGCTTCCGCACACCGGGCACGCCGACGGCTCCGGGCCTCGCAGGATCAGTTCTTCGAAGGCATGCCCACAACTTTCGCATCGGTACTCGTAGACAGGCATCGTCGCCGCTCCTTCCCACCCCCGCTGTGGTGAACATAGCCCTCCACCGAGCGTCCGGCAATCCTGCGGGAATCTCCTGGTCCACCGGGCCTGGCGCCTGCAGGTGGCGCTCATCTCCATCTACCGGCGCCGACGGCTTTGTCGGGATCTCCCGACAGACGTCGCCCTTCGCGTTCGTCTAGACTCCCCCCGCGGCGCACATTGCGCGTACCCCACGCTCCCTGAGCGCGCTGAGGCCCACAACGCGATCCTCCGGGCGCTCGCCGAATTCATGGCCCGGCTCAAGACAGGTGATCCCGACGCGTTTGCCGACCTGCTGGCCTGCTTGAAGCGCTGGTGGGTCAGCACGTCTCGCAGATCGACACCCTCTACGCCGAGTACCGCGTGGCCCCGCGCCCGCGCGAAATGAGCGCCCGGACGACGTTTACCGCGGCGGCCGAGAAGGGAGGCGAAATGACCGGGTTGACCGAGAAGAAGCTCTACGAGCTGTTCAAGGCGGGCATCGAAAAGGAGGCGGAGGCCCAGGCGCTGTACCGGGAGGGAGCCGCGCTGGCCGGGCCAGGCACCCGGCTCGCGGCGATGTTCGAACACCTCGCGGTCGCAGAGCAGGAGCACGAGCGGACGCTCATAGAACACTACGCGCTGTTCAAGGCGAAGCTCGGCCAACCGTGAGCCCGCCGCAACAGTTCGTCATGAAGAGACTTCCCGTGCTCCTCCTCGTCCCGGCGACCGTGTTCCTCGCCGAGGCGGCAGTAATGCTCGGCCTTTCGGCCGCCCCCCCTCTCTCCGCGTGGGCGGCCAGCCTGGTGGACGGCCTGCTCCTCGCGGGGATGATGATCCCCCTGGTCCTATGGACCTGGGTGCGTCCGATGCGCCGGGAACTGGCGTCCAAGGCGTCGACCCTGGAGCAACTGCAGGCTCTGCGCGACACGCTCGAACGGCGGGTCGCGGAGCGCACCGCTGCGCTGTCAGCCGAAGTGGCCGAGCGGGCTCGGGCCCAGGAGGAGCTGAGAGTCGCGAAGGAGTTCTTCGAGTCCCTGGTCGCGAGCTCGGCGGTCGCGAGCTTCGTCATCGACGCCTCCCACCGAGTCCTGTTCTGGAACCGCGCGTGCGAGGCGCTCACGGGAGTGGCCGCCGCGCGGGTCGTGGGCACGGGCGACCACTGGACGGCGTTCTATCCCGAGCGGCGGCCGTGCCTGGCCGACGCAGTGCTCGAAGGCGGCGCGCCGGACGCCGGCCAGTACCGGGTCCTCGACCAGTCGCCCCTGAACGCCGAGGCGCTCCGCGGGGAGCGGTGGTTCACCGACGCAGCGGGGCGCACCCGGTACATCGGCTTTGACGCGGCGCCGCTGAAGGACGGGAGGGGGCGCGTCGTAGGCGCCATCGAGACGCTGCAGGACCTCACCCACCGCAAACGGGCCGAAGACGCTCTCCAGGAAGCCCACAGCAGGTTGGAGGCGGTGTTCCAGGCCTCTCCCCTGCCGATGTTCTCCGTCGACCCGGATGGCCGGGTGCTCTTCTGGAACCCGGCCGCCGAGTGGACCTTCGGTTGGACCGAAGAAGAGGCCATGGGGCACTTTCTACCCATCGTGCCGTCCGACAAGGTCGAGGAGTTCCGGGCACTGCGGACAGAGGTGTTCGCCGGCCGCGGTTTCACCGGCTTCGAGGCTCGGCGCCAGCGCAAGGACGGCTCGCCCGTGGACCTCTCCGTTTCGACCGCGCCGCTGCGCGACAGCGATGGGAACATCGTCGGCGCCCTTTCGGTGGTCGAAGACATCACCGAGCGGAAACAGCTCCAGGACCAGCTGCGCCAAGCCCAGAAGATGGAGGCCGTGGGCCGCCTCGCCGGGGGCGTGGCCCACGACTTCAACAACCTCCTGACCATCATCCTCGGGATGTCCGAGCTCGCACGGGACGACGCGGCACCCGGCAGCCAGCTGCTCCAGCAACTGGAGCAGATCCTGGGGGCAGGCCAACGGGCCGCCGGCCTCACCCGCCAGCTCCTGGCCTTCAGTCGCCAGCAGGTGTTCCAGGTGGTCACGGTCGACGTGAACGCCCTCGTCCAGAACCTCGCCAAGATGCTGCGCCGCCTGATCGGCGAAGACATCGAGCTCACGGTGGAGCCTGCCCAGGCGCTGTGGCCGGTCGCCGCGGACCCTGGGCAGGTAGAGCAGGTCCTCATGAATCTAGCGGTCAACGCGCGAGACGCCATGCTGCGAGGGGGACGGCTCACGGTCCGCACCGCGAACGTCGAAGTCGGCCCGGAGCGCCGCCGGCCCGGCCTCGAGCCGGGTTCCTACGCCACGTTCGCCGTCTCGGACACAGGCACGGGCATGGAGCCCCAGATCCTGGCGCGGATCTTCGAGCCCTTCTTTACCACGAAGGGGCCGGAGCAGGGCACCGGCCTCGGGCTCGCCACGGTCTATGGAATCGTGAAGCAGAGTCACGGGTACGTCGACGTGGAGAGCGCGCCGGGCCTCGGGAGCACGTTCACCGTGTACCTGCCCAGGGCCGAACCGCGCAGCGCGACCGCCTGCGCGGCCAACGGAGCGGCGCCGGGGGGTGTGGAGCGGATCCTCGTGGTGGAGGACGAGGAGCCGGTGCGCGGCGTGATCGTGTCTGCCTTGCGGCGCAGCGGCTACCGGGTGCTGGAGGCCACCGGGGCGGAAGAGGCCTGCCGGCTCGTGGCCGGCGACCCCGACCCCGTCCACCTGCTGATCACCGACGTGGTGATGCCCGGCGTGGCCGGGCCGGAGCTCGGGGCAAAGCTTCAGGCCCTCCACCCCACCCTTCGGGTCCTGTACATCTCCGGCTACCCAGGCAGCGATCTCGGAACCCGATGCGTGCTGGAACCAAGCGCCCATTTCCTTGCCAAACCCTTCGCCCAGGAGGCCCTTCGGGCCAAGGTCCGGGACGTGCTGGACGGCCGAGGCACTTGACGATTGACCGCCGTCTCCTAGCCTGGGCGGCCATACCCGCTTCCCGCCTGCGCCGCTCGGCAAAGGAGGCTTCCATGGTAGCGCTCACGGTCAACGGAACCGCGCACTCGGTCGACGTAGACCCCGACACCCCCCTCCTCTGGGTCCTGCGCGACACCCTCGGGCTCACCGGAACGAAGTACGGGTGCGGAGAGTCCCAGTGCGGGGCGTGCACGGTCCACCTCGACGGCGAGGCGATCCGCTCCTGCGTGACGCCCGTTTCGGAGGCAGCGGGCAGGAGGGTGGTGACCATCGAGGGACTGGGAGCCGGGGGGCTCCACCCCGTGCAGAAGGCCTGGATCGAGGAGGATGTGGTCCAGTGCGGGTACTGCCAGCCGGGCCACATCATGGCCGCCGCGGCACTGTTGGCCCGAAACCCGTCCCCCACGGACGCCGACATCGATCGGACCCTGGGCGGCCTGCTCTGCCGCTGCGGGACCTACCAGCGCATCCGGAAGGCGATCCACCGGGCCGCGGACGCGATGAAGAAGGGAGGTGGCCGATGATCCCGACGACCCCGACCTCGCGCCGGGACTTTCTCAGGGTCGGAGCGGTCCTGGGCGGAGGGCTCATCATCGGCCTGCGCCTAGGCGGCGCCGGAAGGCGCGCGGAAGCGGCCGGCACGAGCGAGGGGGCGCCCTTCGCGCCCAACGCCTTCCTGCGGATCGGGCGCGACGACTCGATCACGATCGTGGTCGGCAAGTCCGAGATGGGCCAGGGCGTCTTCACGTCCCTGCCGCTGCTCGTGGCCGAGGAGCTCGAGGCGGACTGGAAGAGAGTCCGGGTTCGGGCCGCTCTCGTGGATCTGGCATACGACCACACCGCCTTCGGGATGCAGATGACCGGGGGGAGCAGCAGCGTCTGGTCTTCCTTCGACCAGCTCCGCCGGGCGGGCGCCACGGCCCGCGAGATGCTCGTGGCAGCGGCCGCCGAGACGTGGAAGGTTTCCCCCGGGGAGTGCCGGGCCGAGAAGGGATTCGTGATCCACGCCCGGAGCCGGCGGCGGCTGTCCTTCGGTCAGCTCGCCGACCGCGCGGCCCGGCGCGTGCCCCCGAAGGACGTAACGCTCAAGGACCCGAAGGAGTTCCAGCTCATCGGGCGGCCGACGAAGCGCCTCGACAGCCCCGAGAAGGTCGTCGGCGCGGCAACCTTCGGTCTCGACGTGCGCCGGGCCGGCCTGCTCACGGCCGTGCTGGCCCGGCCACCGGTGTTCGGTGCCCGGCTGAAGGGGTTCGACGGCGCCAGGGCCGCAGCCGTGCCCGGCGTGAAGGCCGTCGTGGCCGTGGACACCGGCGTGGCGGTAGCCGCTACCAGCTTCTGGGCGGCCCGCCTGGGCCGCGATGCCCTCTCGGTGGAGTGGGACCCGGGCCCGACCACGGCGTTGTCGACCGCTGGGCTCCGGGAGCAGTTCTTCGCGCTCGCGAAAGACCCGGGCGCCGTGGCTCGGCACGACGGCAAGGCTGCTGAGGCACTTGCATCGGCCGCGAAGCGGCTCGAGGCCGTCTACGAGGTGCCATACCTGGCCCACGCCGCCATGGAGCCGTTGAACTGCACGGTGGAACTGACGCCCGACGCCTGCGAGATCTGGACCGGCACGCAGTTTCAGACCGTAGATCGGGGCGCGGCCGCCCAGGTCGCGGGATTGAAGCCCGAGCAGGTCCAGATTCATACGACCTTTCTCGGCGGCGGCTTCGGCCGCCGAGCCAATCCGGCCTCGGACTTCGTGAGGGAGGCGGTCCAGGTGGCGAAGGCCGTGGCTGCGCCGGTCAAGGTCGTGTGGACCCGCGACGACGACACCCGCGGCGGGTTCTACCGACCCATGAGCGTGAGCGCGCTCGCCGCGGGGCTCGACGCGGAGGGCCGCCCGGTCGCCTGGACACACCGGATCGTGGTGCCCTCGATCCTCGCGGGGACGCCCTTCGAGTCCAGCATGGTGAAGGACGGTATCGACGAGACCTCCGTCGAAGGTGCCGCTGATCTCCCCTACGCCGTGCCCCACGTGCTCGTCGACCTCCACAGCCCCCGGCCCGGGATCCCGGTCCTGTGGTGGCGGTCGGTGGGGCACTCCTTCACGGCGTTCGCGGTCGAGGGGTTCCTGGACGAGCTCGCCCACGCGGCGGGCCGAGACCCCTTTGAGTACCGCCGGAGTCTGCTCGCCGGGCATCCGCGCCACCGCGCCGTCCTGGAGCTCGTGGCGGACCGGGCGGGCTGGGGCAAACCCCTCGGCGAGGGCCGGGCCATGGGCATCGCGGTGCACGAGTCGTTCAAGAGCTTCGTCGCGCAGGTGGCGGAGGTCTCGGTCGAGCCCAAGGGAAAGGTGCGGGTGCACCGGGTCGTGTGCGCCGTGGACTGCGGCACCGTGGTGAACCCCCTGACCGTAGAGGCGCAAATGCAGGGCGCGGTCGCCTTCGGGCTCACCGCCACACTCTACGGCGCCATCACTTTCAAGGAGGGCCGCGTCGAGCAGTCGAACTTCCACGATTACCGGATGCTGCGCCTGCCCGAGATGCCGAGGGTCGAAGTGCATCTCGTGCCGAGTCGGGAGCCCCCCGGCGGGGTGGGCGAGCCCGGCGTGCCACCCATCGCCCCGGCGGTGGCCAACGCGGTCTTCGCGGCCACGGGCGCGAGGCTGCGGCGGCTGCCGATGACGCCGGAGGAGGTGAAAGGCGCGCTGGGAGGCGAGGAGGCCCCCCGCGGCCCTACGTCTTCACCCGCACGACCTGGTGGACGCCCTTGAGGGCCTGCAGAGCGCCGAGGATCTTCTGGAGCCGCTCGGTGTTCTCGACGAGGATCTCGAAGTTGCACTCCGCCTGGCCCACGACGTGGGTCTTCACGTCGGCGCCGACCACGTTGACGTCGAACTGGGCGAGCGTCTGCGTCAGGGAGGCGAGCATGCCCTTCCGGTCCTGGCACGCCACCCGGATCTTGACGGGGTGGGCCGCCATCTCGCCCTTTCCCCACTCCACGTTGACGCGGCGCTCGGGGTCGAGCTTC
>JACRCS010000446.1 GCA_016218905.1 Deltaproteobacteria bacterium | reverse complement strand
GTCCCGCGGGCCGCGGCCACGTGCAGCGGCGCGGAGTCGTTGGTCACAAGGACCGAGAGACGGTCCATCCACGCGGCCAGGGCCTTGAGCGGCGTTCGGCCGGCGGCGTTGAGCACGCCCGAGCCATTGCCGGCGAGCCGCTGCACCTCGCTGGCCACGCCGGCGTCGTCCGGCCCCCCGAGGAGCACGGGCCGGAGGCCTCGGTCGGCCAGGGTTTGCGCGACCGCGGCAAAGCCCTCGGCGCCCCACCGCTTCGTGGGCCAGATCGAGCCGGCGCACAGGCCGGCCAGAGGCGCGCCGGGCTTCACCCCCGACTGCTCCAGCACGGCCTCGACCGACGCGGCCTCTGCTTCGGTGTATCCCACGTGGAGCACCCGGTCCGCTTCAACAGGTTCGTGCCCCAGGACCCGGAGGAGCGCGAGGTTCCGATCCACCTCGTGGTGGTCCAGGGGACGGTCGACCCGCCGGGTGTACGCCCAGGAGAGCGCGCCGTCGGCGAACCCGACCCGCACCGGGACGCCCGAGAGCAGGGCGAGAAGGCCGGAGCGGTGGGAGCGATGGGGCGAGAGGAGTTGGTCGAAGCGAGCGCGCCTCACGCGCCGAAGGACGGACCCGAACGACTCGCCGCCCTTCTTGTCGTAGGTCAGGAGCTCGTCCAGGTGAGGATCGGCCTCGAGCAGGGGCGCCGCGGCGGGCGTCACGAGCGCGGCCAGGTGGGCGTCCGGGGCCACGCGCCGCAGCGCGCGAAAGAGCGGGGTGGTGAGCACCACGTCCCCCAGGAATGCGGTCTGGATCACCAGTATCCGGCGATCCAAACGCGGACTGCTTGCAGGGCGGGTGGAGACCTCTCCGGAGAGCGGGTGCGCGGCCTTCGCACGATGCGCGGAGGAGCCAGAGAAACCTCGCGCCCTCCCTTTCGCGCAGGCCGCCGTCGCGAAAGCCCAGGGATCGCGCCCGCCGGAGGAGAGGTCCCGGCCCGCCCCCCCGAGGAAGGACAGGAAGGACCGATCCCGCGCCACCGGGCTACTCTCCACCGTCCCTCCAGGGCCGCGAGCCGCCCACGCGCTCCTTCTCCCAGAGCTTCGCCGCTTTGAGGAAGACGTACACCGCCGAGAGGCTCGCCACGAAGAAGCCCTGGGGGCCGTCCAGAAACCCCCGCTTGAGCACGTACTTCTTCAGAAACTCCAAGGGCGGACGAAGCAGGAGCGCGGCCCAGGAGAACCGCCGACCGGCCGCCGCGTGTTCCCCTGCCAGGATGGAGCTGAAGCCGTTGAGCGTGCGGACGTGGTCCTCCAGGTCATCGTATGTGAAGTGGACGATGTCGCCCCGCAGCCGCCCCGAGGGGCCGTCCAGGATCACCTCGTCATGGGGGTTCGTTCCGCCCCAGCGACCCATGGTCCGGCGGAAGAGCCGCAGGCGCGGCTCGGGATACCAGCCCGAGTGGTCGATCCACCGGCCGAGGTAGTGGACGTGGCGGTTGATGAAGAACCCGTCGACGTGCGGCTCGGCGGCCAGAACCCGGCGGATCTCCTCGGCGAGCTCGGGCGTCACCCGCTCGTCCGCGTCGAGCGAAAGGACCCACTCCCCCCGCGCCAGCGAAAGGGCGTGGTTCTTCTGGGCTACGTGCCCGGGCCAACCTCTCTCCACCACCACATCGGCGAGCTCTCGGCAGATCTCCAGCGTTCCATCCGTGCTCCCGGAGTCCACGACGATCACCTCGTCGCAGAACCGCACGCTCTCCAGCGTGCCCCGGATCTTCTCGACCTCGTCCTTGCAGATGAGGATCGCGGAGAGGCGAACGGTGGGCGGCTCCGGGGCTTCCGGTCGGGTCGTCGTCATCGGGGGGCGGGAAGAGGCCGACGCCTCAGGCCTCGAGCGGAGTCGCCTCTTCGATGAGCATCACCGGGATGTCGTCCTCGATCCGGTACCGAAGCCGGCAGGCGTGGCACAGGAGGGCCTGCTCACCCTCGCGGTACTCCAGGTCGCCCTTGCACTGGGGGCACGCCAGGATCTCGAGCAGATCGGGGTTCAGAGCCATGGGGAAACCTCCAAGAGATGGCTGTCAGCTGTCAGCGGTCCGCTTCAAGATTCTGAACAGGGGCACACTCGGCGTCCCGATGGACTGCCGACCCTTCGATGCCAGGCTGGCTTTCGGGTTCAAGCGGAAGGCTGACCGCTGAAAGCTGAACGCTGAACGCCAAACGTTACCCGCCCCTGAGCAACAGATACAGCGTCACCGCGTACAAGCCGAGCCACGCCTGCCACTCCCGATGCTTGCGCAGCATCCGGTTCGCATCGTAGGGGGCCTGGGGCAGCGGCCAGGGCAGGTGTCGGGGAACGAAGCGAGGCACCTCCCGGCAGTAGGCCTCGAACGCCTCGCCGTAGGCCTCGAGGAGGTAGCTCTCCTCCTTGGCCACCAGCGCCCGGTACACGGGGAGGAACCCGACGAGGAAGAGGACGAGAAGGAGCACGCGGCCCCCCATGATCGAGACACCGAGCCCGATGAGGAAGTTGCCCACGTACAGGGGGTTTCGGACGAGCCTGTAAGGGCCTTCGGTGGCCAGCTCTTTATTCTTTACAATGACTCCGGAAGACCACGTTCTCAGCAGTTCTCCCGCCAGGGCAATCCAGAACCCCAGGAACACGGTCCCCCGGCTCGGGCAGGCGAACAGCACGAACAGGACGCCCGCCGCGAAGCCCAGCGCCACGCGGCGCTTGACGATGTTCTGGAAAAACCACGTGCTCTCGTCAACCTGTCCGATGGCTTCCACGGTCTTTCTCCTCCCGTGCCCCCTGGATCATGCGGGCGGCGGCCGCCAGCAACTCCTCCAGGTCCACGCTCTCGTAGCACTTCGCCGGACGGTCGCACGACCGCTGCCAGCACGGGCGGCAGTCCACCCGCGCCAGCACAGTCTCACCCCGGTCGAAGAAGTCGATCTCCTGCTCGCACGTCAGCCCGAACCAGGCGACCACCCGTTTGCCCCGCCCGATCGCGAGGTGCATACCGAGAGAGTCGCCCGTGATCACGACGTCCGCCAGTTCGATGTACTGGATGCCCCGGCGAAGGCCCTCCGTGCATGGCGTCTCCAAGACCGGAGCCCGGCAGAGCCGGGCGATCTCGGGGTTGCGGGCCACGTCCTCCGGCCCCCCGAGCAGCACGATCCGTACCCCGGGGAAACGCTCCCACAGGGCGTCGGCGAGCCGGGCCTGGAACTCTGCCGGGAGCCTCTTGTACGGGTAGAGCTCCGAGCACCCGGTGTTGATCCCCACGACCGCCTCAGCGCCGTCGAGTCCCCAGGCGCGCCGGCGAGAAGCGACGAAGGCCTCTTCCTCCGCCGACAGAGGGAGCACGTACGGGTCCCGCCGAAACTCCACCCCCATGGTCTCAGCGAGCATCTCCTGCTCGCTCTTTCGGTTTTGGAAGAACTTGAGCTCATCGTCCAACCCGGTCCAGTACTGGTAGTCGGCCTCCGGGTTCAGCGGCACGATGGCGCCGTGCTCGTCCACCCCGAAGCCGAGCCGCTCCCCGGCGGTCACCCGCTGGGCCAGGGCCCCGGACCGGCGCGACTTGTCCACGTTGAGGACGACGTCGAAGGTGCGCGGCTCGAGCTCGAGAACCGTCTCTGGACCGTAGATCAGTACCTCGTCCACCAGCAGATTGTACCGGAGGATCGGCTCCGCGTTCTTGAGCGTGACCCAGGTGACGTAGCTGATGGGGTACTTCCGCTTGAGCGCCGGAAGGAGCGCCGTCGTGCGCACCACGTCGCCCATGGCGTCAAGATTTACGAGCAGGATCCTCGTCCCGCGGGGCTCGTAGCGGGGGCAGCCGTCGCACAGCCGCTTGTGGCGGCAGGGCTTGTAGCCTGAGAAGAAGCGACAGTCGGGCGCGTAGGCCCCGAGCTCCCCGGCGCGGGGCCGGTCCTCGACTCTCATGACGTCACGATCTCCCTGACCGCGGCCTCGAGATCGGCCGCCACCACATCCGGCACCAGCCCCAACCCTTCGAGCTCGGCTTCGCTCTCCGCGCCGTACCCGGTCCTCACCAAGGCCGCGCGGCATCCGGCCGCCCGGGCGAGGCCAATGTCCGCGGGCTTGTCACCGACCACCCAGGAGGCCGCGAGGTCCAGGTCCCATCGCGCCGCCGCTTCCTGCAGCAGTCCCGGGGACGGCTTGCGACAGCCGCACGGGCCGGTGTGGTCCGGGTGATGCGGGCACACGAGGAACTCCTCCACGTCCGCGCCCTCCTCCCGGAGCCTCCGGCGAAGCTCCTCATGGGTTTCCTCCACGAAGGCCCGATCGAAGTACCCACGCGCGATGCCGGACTGGTTGGTCACGACGAGGCGCAGGAATCCGGCCTCGCCCAGGCGGAGCAGGGCCCGACTCACGCCCGGCAGGAGTTCGAGCTCCGCCAGGGTCCGCAGATACCCGACCTCCCGGTTGAGCGTCCCGTCCCGGTCCAGGAAGACCGCTCGCCTCACCGCCACGCCTCCGGCAGCCGCCACCGCCGGTGCACCCAGAACCACTGCTCGGGGCAGGCGCGCACCGCCGCTTCGATCGTGTCGTCGAAGGCCTGGGTGAACCGCTGCACCTTCTCCTCCAGAGTGCCGTCGGCGGGCAGCACGAGCGCGGGTCCCAGGCGGATCACCTGACCCCCCGGCACCCGGGTGCCGAACGCCGGAACCACCGGAGCACCGGTCTTGAGCGCCAGTACCGCCAGCCCCTGGTTCGTGGCCACCGGCCGGCCGAAGTAGCGGCTGGGCTCCGCCTCCCTCGCAAGCGCCTTCTGGTCCATGAGGAACCCTACGATGCCCCCCTGGCGAAGCGCCTTCAGGACGGGTCGGA
Source organism: Deltaproteobacteria bacterium (assembly GCA_016218905.1). Next base: position 498 of record JACRCS010000446.1, on the reverse strand, counting down.
CCGCGTCGCGATGCCCGATAGCGGTGCCGCCGAACCTCTGACGGAGCTCCGTCACGCGGCGGTCGACCCCGGCGTTCTTGAGCCGCCGGCCCAGAAAGTAGACGGGAGAAAACGTGGCCGTCATGGCCGCGCCGGCGAGCTCCCAGTTGCCCTGGTGGCTGCAGAGGATGAAGACGCCCTTCCCGCGCTCCCGCGCCTCCAGCAGGTGCTCGGCCCCTTCGAAGGTCGTGCGGCGCAAGAGCTCGTCCCTCGACAGAAACCCCATTCCCAGAAACTCCGCGGCCACGGCGCCCAGGTGCGCAAAATTCGCCCGCACCAGCCGCCGGACCCGCTCGGGCTCCCACTCGGGGAACGCTAGGGCCACGTTGTCCAGGGCCACTCGCCGGTGCCCCGCGTCGAGCGCGTGCCACAGAGCTCCCAGCCTCTTGCCGAGCGTCCCCCGCTTCTCCCAGGATCGGGTGGACGCCAGCCCCTCCAGCAGTCGAAACGCCGTGAAGG
>JACRCS010000445.1 GCA_016218905.1 Deltaproteobacteria bacterium | reverse complement strand
TGCGCTGAGCTGTTGCAGCAACGACGAGACGATCGCGGCCCGCGGCAATAGTTGGACCGACCGATGCCCATGGGCTCGTAACGAATCGAGTACGAGGGTTGTGCCAACTCCCTCGATGGGATCTTCGCTCGCGGCATAGACGTCCGTCCCGCGGGCGTCGACGTAGAGCGCGGTGGCGGCTCCCCGTGGCCACCCGGGCACGGCCTCGAACCGCCCCTTGGGTTGCCCGAAGAACAAACCCCTGGCGTTCGCGACCCAGAGCCTGTCTTTCGATTCGAGGCCGATGCCGTTCACGTAGACGGGCGGCAGACCGGAAGCACGTGGCGGAGCCTCGAACCGGCTTCCCACGAGCCGGGCGACCCCAGACCAGGTTCCCACCCAGAGCTCGCCACCGCTGCCCGTGGCGAGGCTCGTGACGTAGTTCGCCGGGAGGCCTTCGTCAACGCCGAATCGGACGAAGCGTGTCCCGTCGTATCGGTACACTCCGTCCTGCGTTGCCACCCAGATGAAGCCGGTGGAGTCTTGGGCGACGTACGTCGCAGCCAGGTTCCTGAGGCCTTCCTTCGTGCCGTAGCTACGGAACGGGAAGCGAGCCGGCGGAAGCGGGGACGCGGGGGCAAGGTGGGCGACGACCGTGAAGAGAAAGGCGCCGGCCAGCGCGCGCCGTCGGCCTCTCGAGGTGCGATCGCATAGAGAAGGGCATTCCGTGGAAAGTAGGACCTGGCCCCCTCCGTCGCGCCGCAATCCGCCACTCACATCGCATCCAGCGACCACGGAGCCATTATCCGGCCGTCCTCCCCCTCGGGCGGATGGGAGGCGCCATTCGCTCCGGCAATGGCCCAGGGCCGGTCGGGAGTACGGGGGCCGCGATGAGGAAACGAAGTCGAACGATGATCCACCTGGAAGGGGGCAGGCTCGAGGGTGCCTGAAAGGACGGCCCGGAGGCGGCCTGATCTCGAGATAGGGGGTTCGATTCTGGGCGGTACTGCGGCTGATGATCGGGACGGGCTCAGACGGCCTGGGGGGGGCGGTACCACGGCGGTGTGCCGTCCCCCAGGGGAGGAGGCCTCCCGGGGTGCCCGTCGCAGACTCTGAGCGGACTCCCATGAACATGTGGCGGGTCTCTGCGCGTCGGGCCGGGGCGGCGACAGGCGTCAGCCCTGTCACCTGAGCCGGGGCGGTCGCGCCGGTCCGTGCAGTCAGGCGAATCAGGGAAAGACGGGAACCGCGGCGGCCGCGGGAGGCGGAACGCGGACCTGGATAGCGCGGCGAGACGAGGCGCCAAGGTGGTTCGCGGAGTCCGTCGGTGAGGACCATGCCTACATCCCCAGCATCATTCGGGCCATCTTGGACATCATCCCGGGGTTCCAGGTCGGGTCCCAGACGAGGTCGACCTTCGCCTCGGAGACGCCGTCGACCGACCTCACGACGCGCTCGACCTCGCCGGGCAGCGTCCCGGCGACGGGGCAGGCGGGAGCCGTGAGCGTCATCGTCACCGTGACCTCTCCGCCGCTGGCGACGTTGATCGAGGTGACGAGGCCCAGGTCGTGGATGCTGGCCGGGATCTCGGGGTCGTAGACCTTCTTCAGCGCCCCGATGACCTTCTGCTCGAGGTCGGCGGAGGGAGCGGCGGGGGCGGAGCCGGGCATCGAGGAAGGGCCGGAGGCGCCCCTGCGCACGCCACCTCGGCTCCCGTTTCCTTCATCGCGGGCTCGAAGCGCAGGTCATGTAGACTGAATTCCTCTTTCGTTGTCCGGCCGGGGGTCAATCGGGTCCGAGCTCGGTATTGAAGGAGGCTCCTCATGGCCAAGGCGACGGTCCGATCGGGCTTCTCGCGACCTCTCATCCTCTCGGGCATCGTCATGCTGGCGGGGGCGAGCGTCCATCTGCGTTTGGACGCGGCGGGGCCTCGCCTGATGTTCACCGACATCGAGTCCGGACCGGGTACGGGGGGCGAGGGCGGGTTCGGCGCCTTCATCAGCATCTACGGCGAGGGGTTCGGCGCGACGCAGGGATCCTCGACTGTCACGATCGGCGGACAGCCGGTCGCCCGTGTGCAATCCTGGGGGCAGGACACCGCGTTCGCCCGGAGCCTGGACCGCATCGTCGTGCAGCCGGGACCAGGCGTCGTCTCCGGTGACATCGTGGTTGCGGTGGCCGGCCAGGCCAGCAACGGACTCCCCGTCACGGTGCGCGCCGGCAACGTCTACTTCGTCAACCCCTCGACCGGCGGCGACGGCAACCCCGGGACCTTCGCCCAACCCTGGGCGACCCTCTGGCGCCCCCGGCAGACCCTGGTGGCGGGCGACATCGTGTACGTGGAGGGCGGCACGTTCAGCCAGATGGACCCCGACGTCCCGGGCTGGGACACCCTCCTATTTCTCGACACGAGCCGCGCCGCCTCGGGGACCCCGGCGGCCCCGATCGCCTACCTCGGCTACCCGGGCAACCCGCCGCTGCTCGACAACGCCGCGGCACGGAGGGGAATCTACCTGAACCAGGACTCCGGCCCCCTCTCCTACTACGTCATCGGCAACATGCGCTTCACCGCGATGGGAGAGTCGGTTCTCGTGACCGGTGTCGGGCACCGCATCGTGGGCAACGACCTCTCGAACGGCGGCGATGGCAACAAGGTGGGCGTCTTCGGAGATACGTCCGCCATCGAGATCCTGGGCAACCGCTTCGACTCCAACGGCACGCCTACGACCAAGTCCTACTCCATCTACATCCAGGGGTTCGGCGTCAACCGCGACATCGACGTCGGCTGGAACGAGGTGCGTAACCAGGAAGGCCGTTCGATCCAGGTCTACGGCCACATCGCGGGGGATGTCGTCGACGACCTGCGCATCCACGACAACGTGTTCGTCGGGTCCGACCTCAACAACGTCCTCCTCGGCGGCAGCGATGGCGGTACGGAGATCCTCGGCACAGTCCGCGTGACCGGCAACATCATCGCGGGCTCGCGCTCGACCGAAGGGCTTCGCGTGAACGACCCACAGGGCATCGTCGTCATAGAGAACAACACCTTTTACGGGAACGCCATGGCACAGGTCTACCTGGAGGAGGCGGGGACCGGACGCATCACGCTGCGCGACAACGTCATCGTGGCTCAGGCGGGGCAGCAGTACTACCAGTTCGACGCCGGTCAGGCGGACCCGTCGAGCTTCGTGCCCGCGAACAACCTCGTCTACGGCGCGGGACCGTGCGAGGTCTGGGACACGGGCTGCATCAACCAGAATCCACTCTTCGCCGGCGCTTCGGACTACCACCTCCAGGCGTCGAGCCCCGCCATCGACGCGGGTGTCGCGACCTCGGCCGTGCGTGATCACGACGGGGTCACGCGCCCGCAGGGCGCGGCCTTCGACATCGGAGCCTACGAGAGGAGCGTGGTGGCTCCCGCGG
>JACRCS010000455.1 GCA_016218905.1 Deltaproteobacteria bacterium | reverse complement strand
GGTCGGTTCGACCGTCTCCCTCGACGCCGACGCATCCGGCTCCCGCGTCGCTTTCACGATCTCTCCCTCCCCCGCCGGCCCGGTGGCGTGAGGGACACACCGCAGGAGGACGCCATGGCCGCCGTACGACGCACCGACCCCTTCCGCGAGCTCGCGGGCCTCCAGGAGCGGATGAACCGGATCTTCGACGAAACGCTTTCCGGCGCCTCCCGGCGGGAGGACGAGACTCTCGCTGCGACCTGGACTCCCCCCGTCGACATCCTGGAAAGGATGGATCGGATCCTCCTCACGGCGGAGCTCCCCGGCTTCACGGAAGACCAGATCCGCCTTCGGTTCGAGGAGGGCGTCCTGACCCTCGACGGAGAGCGGCGCTTCCAGAAGGAGCCGGACGACGCGCGCTACCACTGCGTCGAACGGAGCTACGGCCGCTTCTCCCGCTCCTTCCGACTTCCGGCGAACGTCGACGACGAGGCCATCTCGGCAACTTTCGTCAACGGCCTGCTCGTCATCGAGCTCCCAAAGCGGGAGGAGGTCCCCCCGAAGAGCATTCGGATCCGTACCGGGGGCGCTCTGCCGACCGACGTGAAGTGAGTCCCCGAGAGAGAGCCCCGGAGGCGGAGGCCGATCGCCTTCGCCCCCCTGCCCTCTCTCAAATGGCCGTACCGCCGGGCGCCGGTTCCTCCTCCTTGAAGAGGTCCGTCGAGATGTACCGCTCCGCGGTGGACGGAATCACGAAGACGATCAGCTTCCCCGCGCTCCCGGGCCGACGTGCGACCTCGAGGGCGGCGAAGGCCGCCGCGCCGGACGAGATTCCCGCGAGGATCCCCTCCTCCTTCGCGAGGCGGCGGGCGTACTCGAACGACTGGTCGTTCGTCACCTGCACGACCTCGTCGACGACCGGCGTCTCGAGGTACATCGGGATGAAGCCGGCGCCGATCCCCTGGATCTTGTGCGGCCCAGGGGCTCCGCCCGAGATGACCGGCGAGTGGACCGGCTCGACGGCGACGATCCGGAGGCTCGGCCTCCTCGCCTTCCAGTACCGGCCGATACCGGTGAGCGTCCCGCCCGTCCCGACTCCGGCGACGAAGTGGTCCATCTTCCCATCCGTGTCGTTCCACAGCTCCACAGCGGTCGTCGCCTCGTGGATCGCGGGATTCGCCGCGTTCTCGAACTGCTGCGGCATCACGCCGTTGGGGCCGAGCCCTTCGAGTATCTCGTTCGCCTTCGCGATCGCGCCCTTCATCCCCAGCGCCGCCGGCGTCAGGACGACCTCGGCGCCGAGAAGGCGCAGGATCTTCCGGCGCTCCAGCGAGACGGATTCGGGCATCGCGACGACGAGCCGATACCCCATCGCGGCGGCGGCGAAGGCGAGGCCGATCCCCGTGTTCCCCGAGGTCGGCTCGACGAGGACGGTCTTTCCGGGCGTGGCCTTCCCTTCGCGTTCCAGCGCCTCGATCATGGCGACGCCGATCCGGTCCTTCACCGAGTTGGCCGGGTTGAAGTACTCCAGCTTGGCCGCGACGACCGCGCCCGGGGCCGAGCCCTTCGCCATCCGGTTGAGGCGGACGAGGGGTGTGTTTCCGATGAGCTTCGTGATGTCGGTCGCGATCCGCATGGCGTCCTCCTTGGCTTCGCAGCCTCTCGGGTCAGATCTCCCAGTCGAGGGCTTCCCGCTCGGCGCGCAGACGTCGCACCAGCTCGCCGAGCGTGAGGCGTTGATACACGGCGAGGCGGGCCCCGGCCGCCTCAGCTTCCAGGGCGTCGACGAGACGGTCCAGGCCGGCCCGACCCGTCGCCGCAGCCGGGCGCGGGGTTGGGCCGCCATACGGGGCCAGGACGGCCGCCAGGGCCGTCCCTAGCAGATCCGCCCCCGCGCGATATCCCCCGGTTCGGCCGCGGGCGGCGACGAGAAGCCCCGCCCGGACGTAAGGCGCAAGAAGCTGGTGGACCGATTCTCGCGATAGGCCGAGCAGCCCTGCCATTTCGGCGGCGCTCCGGTCGCTTCCCGGGTTCGAGCCGATTTCCACCATCGCCTGGATCGCTCTTCTTTGTCTGGGAGTTAAAATCTTGAAAACTCCATTCAACTTTACTAACATTATATTGAGGCCGATTTTCAGGATGTCAAGACACCTTCTGCCCCTCGCCACCGCCGTACTCCTTTTCGGCGCCGCGCCCACGCCCGCCCAGATGAAAGAGGCCGATGCCCCGCGAGGCGCGGCGGACGTTCGCCGTGGGGGCGACGACTATCGCCGCAGTCCCATCGTCCGCGCCGTCGAGCAGATCGGCCCCTCGGTCGTGAACATCTCGGCCGAGCGGCTCGTGATGCGCCGGGTCAGTCCTCTCGACTTCTACGGCTTCCCCGGAGGCGGGGGCCGCCGGTCCGAGTCGCTCGGCTCGGGTGTCGTCCTCGACGCTTCGGGGATCGTCGTCACGAACGACCACGTCATCTCGGGGGCCTCGAAGATCTACGTGACGACCGCGGACGGCCGTGAGCTCGAAGCCGAGCTCCTCGGCGCCGACACCGACAACGACCTCGCCGTTCTGAAGGTCGAAGGCAAGGGGCTGAAACCGGTCCGGCTCGGCACGACCGCCGACCTGATGATCGGCGAGACGGCGATCGCCGTCGGGAACCCGTTCGGCCTCTCGAACACGGTCACGACCGGCATCGTCTCCGCGCTCCAGCGGACGGTGCAGGGAGAGGGCCGGACCTACACCGACTTCATCCAGACGGACGCCGCGATCAACCCCGGGAACTCGGGAGGGGCCCTCTGCAACGTCCTCGGCGAGCTCATCGGCATCAACACGGCGATCGTCGGCGGCGCGAACACCATCGGCTTCGCCATCCCCGTCGAGCGGGTCCGCCGGATCGCCGACGACCTCCTCCGCTTCGGCGAGGTCAAACCGGTCTGGATCGGCCTCCGGGGCACGACCCTCAACGTCGAGCGCGCCCGGCCGAGCGCCCGCGGCCTCGGGATGCGCGTTCGCTCCGTCTACCCCTCCTCTCCCGCCGAGGGCGCTGGGCTGGAGCCGGGCGACGTCGTCATTTCGCTGAATGGCCGGCCCGTCGAGTCCCGCGAGGATTTCGACACGCTCCTCTCGGCCGTCGCGCCCGGGGCTCCGGTGACGCTGGGGATCCGGCGTGGCGAGCGCAATCGAAACGTCTCGATGAAGGCGGCGCGGGTACCGGCGGACCTCGGCCTCGAGATCCTCCGGCGCGAGATCGGCCTCTCCGTGGCGCAGGTTCGGGGCGGCCTCGCCCTGACTTCGGTCGCACGGCAGTCCCCTGCCGATCGGAAGGGTCTCGAGCGGGGCGACGCCCTTCTCGCCGTGAACGGTATGCGGGTCGAGACGCTCGAGGACGCCGCTCGCGCCGTGGAGCGCGGCTACGGCCGCTCGGGGCTCGTCCTCGTCGTCGGCCGCGGAGGGTACGCCTACAACCTGACGTTCGCCCTCGACTGAAGGTGGATCGGGGAAGCTCGGCACGAGCCTCCCCGCGACACCTTCTGGCGACTCCCCTCGAAAGTGCGAGCGGGGCAGTGGATCGAGGAGGCTCGCCGCGAGCCTCCCCGCGGCGCCTTCCGGCGCCTCCCCTCGGAGGGAGTAAACGGGGCGGGATCGAAAGGGAAGAGCGGGGCGGGCGAAGCGGCCCGCCCCGCCGCTCATCTGCGCAGGCGCAGCTCCGAGACGACGATCCCCAGGAGGACGAGGCCGCCCCCCCACGCCTCCCGCGCGGTGAGCCGTTCGCCCAGCGCCACGGCGGCGAAGAGGGCGGTGAAGACCGGCTCGAGGGCGAAGATGACCGCCGCGTGAACGGCCGGCATTCGCGCCTGCGCCCAGGTCTGGACGAGGGTCGTGACGACCGAGGCGACGATCCCCATCCAGAGAACGGCGAGGAGGAGCGTCGGCGTGAAGGCGAGAGGGCGCCCCTCGGCGACGAAGAGTGGCTCGGGACGACCGAGGAACGGCGTCAGGAGGAACCGGCCGACGAGGACCCCCGCGAAGGCGAAGACGATCTGTCCCGCCGAGTAGGCCCGGACGTCGTGCTTCGGAGAGGCGACGCCCATCTCCACGAAGACGACCGCGTAGACGAACGCCGTCAGGAGGACGAGGAGGTCGCCCGGGTCGAGCCCCGTCGCCCCCGTCGGCCACGACATCAGGCCGAAACCCCCGGCGGCCAGGATCAAACCGAAGAGGTTCGACCCCGAGGGCACCTGCCGGTGCAGCAGCCAACCGGCGACCGGGGTGAGCGGGACGGAGAGACCCGTGATGAATGCGGCCTTCGAGGCGCTCGTGAAGAGCTGCCCGACGAGCTGGCAGCCGATCCCGATCGAAAGGAGAACGCCGAGGATCGCGCTGTCCTTCACGAGGCCCGGCGTCCAGGGACGCCCACGGGCGAAGAAGACGAGGATCCCCGCGGCCAGTCCGTAGCGGAGGGCGAGGAAGAGGAGGGGCGGCGTCTCCTTCAGGACGAGCTCGTTGACGACGAACGTCGAGCCCCAGATCGCCGTCACGACGACGAGGGCGGAATCGGCAAGCAGCGCCTCGCGGCGCGATACGTCCAGGGAGCTCACGGCCGGCGGATGATACGGGCACGAAGAGGCCCGGCAGTTATCATCACCAGCCCATGACCTCGGCCCCTCGCGTCCGCTTCGCTCCCTCGCCCACCGGGTCTCTGCACGTCGGTGGCGCCCGCACCGCCCTCTACAACTGGCTCTTCGCCCGCCGCCACGGCGGCACGTTCATCCTCCGGATAGAGGACACCGACGTCGACAGGAACAAGCCCGAGCTCGTCGACCAGATCCTCGAGGCAATGACCTGGCTCGGCCTCACGTGGGACGAAGGCCCATACCGCCAGAGCGAGAGGTACGACCTCTACCGCGAAGCGGCCGCGCGGCTCCTTTCCGAGGGGAAGGCCTACCGCGCCTTTGAGACGCCCGACGAGCTCGAGACCGCGCGCAAGGCCGCCGACGCCGCCGGCGAGACGTTTCGCTACTCCGGCGCAGGGCGCCAGATCCCGAAGGAGGAATCGGACCGGCGCGCCGCGGCGGGCGAGCCTTTCGTCATCCGGCTGAAGATGCCGGACGAGCCGATCGTCGTCGACGACATCGTCCAGGGACGGGCCGAATTCCCCGCCGGCTCGCTGGACGACTTCGTCCTGATGCGCTCCGACGGCCACCCGCTCTACCACTTCTCCGTCTGCGTCGACGACGTGGCGATGGCGATCACGCACGTCGTGAGGGGCGTCGACCACCTTCCGAACACGCCGAAGCACGTCGCCCTCTTCCGCGCCCTCGGCGCCGAGGCGCCGGCGTTCGCGCACCTCGGGATGATCCTGGGCGCCGACGGCAAGAAGCTCTCGAAGAGGCACGGCGCGGCCGGCGCCGAGGAGTTCCGCGCCCAGGGGTTCCTCCCCGAGGCGCTCGTCAACTTCCTCGCCCTCCTCGGCTGGTCGCCGGGTGAGGACCGCGAGCGGATGACGATGGAAGAGATGGTCGCGCTCTTCTCCCTCGAGAGGATCGGGCCCTCGCCGTCGCGCTTCGACCACGAGAAGCTCGCCTGGCTGAACGGGCAGTACCTCCAGGACGTCGCCGAGCCACGGCTCCTCGAGCTCCTCCGCCCCTTCGGCCTTCCCGCCGGGTGCCCCGACGCGACGCTCCTCGGCGCCCTGCCTCTCCAGAAGCCGCGCGCGAAGACGCTCGTCGAGCTCGCGAAGGGGCTCGCCGTCTACGGCGAGGACCCGGCCGACTACGAACCGGCCGGCCTGAAGAAGTTCGGCAAGGCCGCGAATGCGCCGCTCCTCAGGACCTTCGTCGAGCGGATCTCGGCCCTTCCGGCCCTCACCCACGCCGCGATGGAGGAAGCCGCCCGGGCTCTCGCGACCGAAGCGGCCGTCAAGCTGGGCGACCTCGCCCAGCCGGTCCGCCTCGCCCTGACCGGCACGCTCGCCTCCCCGCCCCTTTTCGAGATGATCGAGGTCCTCGGGCTCGAGACGACCCGGCGGCGCGTTCTCGCGCTTGCGGCGAAGATCGAGAGCGAGCCCGCCCCGAGCTGAGGTTCCGATGGAAGAAACGACGACCCCCGC
>JACRCS010000454.1 GCA_016218905.1 Deltaproteobacteria bacterium | reverse complement strand
GCTGGGTCCACAGCATGCTGTGGACCCAGCGGTCCTTGATGTCGAGGTCGTAGATGATGTTGAAGCCGGTCTGGGCGTAGGCGAACTCGAGGAGCTGCTTCTTCGCCTCCTGGGCCGCCATCTTGACGGCGTTCCCGGCCATGAGAGTCTGCCGCGAGCCCCAGGCGCCCAGGTCCGCCGGGCAGTGGTCCGTGTCGCCCGAGTGGACCTTGATGTCCTCGATCCGCACGCCCAGGGTCTCCGCGCAGATGATGGCGAGGGTCGTGTTGGAGCCCTGGCCGATCTCCTGCGCGCCCACGTGGAGCTCCACGGTCCCGTCCACGTTGATCGTGACCACGGCGGACGAGAAGGAGTACGGGCTGTCGAACCAGTTGAAGATGCCGCCGGACATGAACCCGCAGGCCGAGATCCCGATAGCGTGGCCCCCCGGGAGCTTCCCCTTGGCGGCGACCCACTTCTGGATCTCGTCGAAGCACTTATCGAGGCCGCAGCTCGCGATCGTCGCCTGGCCGGGTACCTCGTAGCCCTCGGTATGGCCGTTCTTCCGCCTCATCTCGATGGGATCGAGCCCGAGATCGGCGGCGATCCACTCGAGCTGCTGCTCCGAGCAAAACATGGCCTGCGGCGCGCCGAAGCCCCGCATGGAGGTGGTCGGGAGGGTGTTCGTGTAGACCCGGTACCCGTCGTAGCGATAGCCCTTCCACTTATAGGGAAAGGAGTGAAAGAAGCCGGTGAGGTAGAGGGCCGTCGCGCCCATCCCGGTGTAGGCGCCGCCGTTCGTGAAGACCTTGGCCTCCCGGGCGCAGAACGTCCCGTCCTTCTTGACGCCCGTCCGCACGTAGTAGGACATGGGCGTCCGGCGCTTCGTCGCGATGAAGTCCTCCTCACGGGTAAAGACGATCTTCACGGGCTTGCAGAGCTTCATCGAGAGGACCGCGCTGCAGAACATGGCGGCGTCGAGCTCGAACTTGCCGCCGAAGCCGCCGCCCACGTAGTGAGCCAGCACGCGGACGTTGCCCTCCTTGAGCCCCAGCACCCCCGCCAGGAGCCCCTGCGTGTAGTACGGCGACTGGGTGGAGGCGTGGACGGTCAGCTTCCCGTCCGGCGTGTAGCTCGAGACCGCGGCCCGGGTCTCCATGCACATGTGGGCCTGGCCGCCGCACTTGAACCAGTCCTCCCGGATGTAGTCGGCCTCGGCGAAGGCCTCCTCCACGTCCCCCCACTCGATGTGGCGCGTGACGTTGATGTTCCGCTCGAAGCCCTCGTGGATCTCGGGCGCGTCCTTCTTGATGGCGTCCAGGGGTTCGAAGACCCCGGGGAGGACGTCGTACTCGACCTCGATGAGATCGAGCGCCTGCTCCGCGACCTCCTCGCTCACGGCGGCCACCGCGGCGACCGGTTCGCCCACGTAGCGGACCTTGTCGAGGGGCAGGATCTGCTCGTCGCAGAGGTCTTTGTACCGGCGCCAGATCCCCTGTTTGATGCCCAGCGTGTCCTTCCCCGTCACCACCGCCTTGACACCCGGCAGTTCGAGGGCCCGGCTCGCGTCGATGCTCAGGATCTTCGCGTGGGTGTGCGGGCTGCGGAGGATCTTCCCGTAGAGCATGCCCGGGAGCTTCACGTCGAAGGTGTAGGTGGCCCGACCCGTCACCTTCGCGTAGCCGTCGATGTTGTGGACGTGCGTGTTGATCACGGCGTACTTATTCACGGCGCTCCTCCCTGTACTGGCCCTTGCCCACCGCGTCGATCGCTCGGACGATGCTGTTGTAGCCGGTACACCGGCAGATGTTCCCCTCGATCCCCTCCCGGATCTCCTCGAGGCTGGGGCTCGGGTTCTCGTCGAGGAGCGCCTGCGCCGAAAGGAGCATGCCGGGCGCGCAGAAACCGCACTGGTACGAGCCGTGGTCGAGGAACGCCTTCTGGATCGGGGCGAGCTCCCCGTTCTTCTCGAGCCCCTCCACCGTGGTGATGCGGGAACCCTCCGCCTGCACCGCCAGCACCGCGCACGACTTCACCGCCATGCCGTCGAGGATCACTGTGCAGGCGCCGCAGGAGACCGTGTCGCAGCCTCTCTTGGTGCCGGTGAGCCCGACATGGTCACGGATGAGCTCCACGAGGAGCGTCTTGGGGGAGACGTAGCACTCGTACTCCTGATCGTTCACCGTCAGACGCAGCAGCCTCTTTTCCATCGGTATCGCCTCCCTAGCCAGCGGCTTCTTCCCAGGCCTTCGCCAACATCCGCTTCGTGAGCACGCCGATCAGGTGCCGGCGATGCGCCTCCGAGGCGTGGATGTCGGCCACGGGCTCGCACTCCTCCGACGCCGCCCGCCCGGCTTCGGCGAAGAGGCCCTCGTCGCGGCGGGCTCCCACCAGCAGGGCCTCCGCCCGAGGGGCGCGGAGCGGTTTCGGCCCCGCCCCGCCGAGGACGACGCGCGCGGCCTTGCAGGCGCCGTCGGCGCCGAGGGTCACGCTGGCCGCTACGCCCACCACGCCCATGTCGCTCTGGAGGAGGTTGAACTTCTCATAGGCCGCGCCGGTCCTCTCCTGGGGCGGCGGCACGCGCACGCCGAGGACGAGCTCGGTCGGGTCCAGGGCGGTCTCGAAGTAGTCGACGAAGAAGTCCTCGAGAGGCATCGTCCTCTCCCCCCGCGAGCCGCCCACCGTGATCTCCGCATGGAGCGCCACGAGCACCGGACCGGGGTCCCCGGCCGGGTCGGCGTGGGCGAGGTTGCCGCCGATCGTCCCCCAGTTCCTCACCTGGATGGACGCGAGCCGCTTCTCCATCCGCTCGAGGACGGGGTAGTTGGCTCTCACGAAATCGGAGTTCTCGATGGCACGGTGGGTCGTGGTGGCGCCGATCCGAAGGCCGTCGTTCCAGTCGAAGCCGATCGAGGCGAGCTGCCGGAGGTGCTTGATATCCAGGAGGTAGTCGGTGGCGATGAGGCCCTGCCTCATGACGATGAGGAGGGATTGCCCTCCACAGATCACCTTGCACTCCCCCTCGTGCTCCGCGAGCAGGGCGAACGCTTCGTCGGGCGTGTCGGGCCTCAGATACTGGAAGTCCCTGATCATCCCTCCCTCCTTCCTTTTTCACGAGGTCTGCGACGTAGGAGATCCGGCTCGGTCCCTGAAAGACTCGTTCGAGCGCCCGCGTCCTCTCCTTTCCCTCAGCAGCGCTCGCGTTGCCGTTGCGCGATCAGGTGGAAACGCTCGTCCGCCCGGCTCCACGGCCTGCTGGGGTCCGCGGCGGTCCGGCGAGATTCGTCGTTCGAGCGTGCGAAAAAACCAGGGAAGACGTCATCGGGAGGAGAGAGGCTTCAGGAAGCCGACTCGGGCTCGCGGCGCCGCGCCTCGCCGAGGGCGGTCGAGGGCCGCAGGACGGTCGGATCGGAGGGAAGGCGGAGAGGGGCAGGAGGGCTGAAGGGTGAACTGACCCCGGGACCTTCGGCGCCTTGGCAGCCGAGGGCCCGATGAGCCGCAGGGTCAACCCCCAACGAGCCATGACCCCTCCCTGTGCCGGGCGGGGCACCTGCCCCGACCGCTAAGAATTGGGAAGTGGGCCGAAAACGGCGGGCTTACCCCGGTCCGGTGGCCGAGCCGGCGCGGATCACCGGGAGCCGCCCAAAAGGTTGCCCCTGCATATCACGAAGGGCCGGAGCGCGCAAGGCGGTCGAGTCCCGGTTGTCGGTTTTCAGGTTGTCGGTTGTCGGTTGTCGGTTATCGGTTCTCCGTTGTCGGTTGTCGGTTGTCGGTTATCGGTTCCCGGTTCTCGGTTCTTGCCTTTGACCGACAACTGAAAACTGATGACCGAGAACCGTCTACATCAGGTGCCACATGCCCATCATCCCGATGTCCTCGTGCTCGAGGATGTGGCAGTGGAACATGGCCATCCCGCTAAAGTCCATGACCGGGACGAGGAGCTTCACCGACCCCATTCTCGGCACCAGCACCGTGTCCTTCCAGGCCGGGGTCGAAGTGTAGAGGGACGCGTAACCGGCGTCGCCGCCGGTGACGGAGAGCACCTGCGCCGAGTTCACGTGCTGGTGGAAGGGGTGATCCATCCCGCTCTGGTTCACGACGGTCCAGATCTCGTACGTATCCATCATGGACATGATGGTGTAGGGGTTCACGTCGAAGTCCTGGCCGTTGATGTAGCCGTTGCCGCTCCCCATGCTGAGGGTGAGGGTCCTCTCGGCGGCGATCCGGAGCTTCTTCGGATTGAGCCGAACGGCGGAGGCGTCGAGCGATCCCGGAAGGCTCTCCTGCACGCTTCCTTGATCGTACGTCAGGGTCATCAAGGTAATCGTGGGCGAAGTCATCATCCCCCTCCGCGCGTGGGGGAGCGCGAGGAGCTTGTAGCTGCCGCCTGTCGCCGTCCCCTGCACGAGCACGTCCACCCGCTCGCCGGGCGAGAGCAGGACCTCCGAGACCAGGTACGGCTTGTCCAGGAGTCCGCCGTCGGTCCCGATGACGTAGAGCGAGTGGCTCTGGAGGCCAAGCCGGTAGAACCGGGCGTTGCTCGCGTTCAGGATCCGCCAGCGCTGCACCTGACCGTTCGTGATGGAGAGCGCCGGGTTCACCTGCCCGTTGACCATGACGACGGAGCCCTCTTTGCCCTGCATGTAGTCGTTCATCATGGCGTGGGGAGCGGGGTCCGAGCCGTTGAGAGAGATGTCCTTGAGGATCAGGAGGTGCGTTTCGTAGCCCTCGAGCGCCGGCGTCGTGTCCTCCACGACGAGCGCTCCGACGAGCCCGGCCCAGTACTGCTCCGCGGCGAGGCCGTGGATGTGGGGATGGTAGAAGTTGAGGCTCCCTCCCGGTTGAAGGCTCGTGTCGTACCGGTGGTTGTGGGTATCTCCCGGCATCAGCTCGTACATCACGTAATCGGAGGGATCCTCGGGAGAGACGTGCCAGCCGTGAGTGTGGAGGTTCGTGATGTTCCGCTGGTACCCGAGGAGGTTCGTCGCGCTCGAGTAGGGCAGCGAGTTCGTGTAGTTCACCTTGAGGACGTCCCCCCGCCGGACCCGGATCGTGGGCCCGGGGAACTCCCCGTTGAAGGTCATGAGGTTGGCAAGCGTTCCGTTCACGTCGATGGGCGCCACGCGGGCCTCCAGGTTGACCTCGACGATCCCCGCCACCGTGCTCACGTCGGTCGCAGCCATCGGGTCCCTCAGGAGCGCGCCGACCGGCGGATCGATGACGCTGCCGCCTCCCCCTCCACCCATCCCCCCTCCACCCATCCCGCCTCCACCCGTCCCGCCTCCTCCCGTCCCTCCTCGCGCCAGAGCCGGGGTCCCGGCGAGCAGGGCGTAGCCTCCCGCCACGCCGAGGGAGGTGAGCCGG
>JACRCS010000440.1 GCA_016218905.1 Deltaproteobacteria bacterium | reverse complement strand
GAGGAGTGGATCGAGGCGGCCGACTGGCTCTACCGACACTGGGAGATCCTCGGCGGGCTCTCGTTCCTGCCGAAGCGGGAGACGGTCTATCGGCTGGCTCCTTACGAGGAGATCTCGGCGGAGGAGTACCGCCGGCGTGCCGAAGAGCTGCCGGAGGTCGACTTCTCACGCATCCTCCTCTACGAGAGGGAGGACTCGGGGCGGGGCGCCAAGGAGTACGCCTGCGCCGGCGGAGCGTGCGAGCTCGATCCCGAGGAGGGGCAGTTCGCCGGAGTTCCACCTCCAAACCCGTGACGAAGAGCCGTGACGCGTGAGCGCGCCGTTCGCAGCGCCCCCGTAGTCCTGGCTCTCCTCCCCGCTCTCGGAATACCTCCTTCAGCACCGGCTCTTAGACGCTTCGGTCGGCGCAGGGGCGCTTGGCGGCAACGAAGGTAAGGGTTGTGGGTAAGGCAAGAGTTCCAGGGGTCCATGCGGTATGTCATCGCCTAAAGTGGGGTAGAGCTTGAGTCCTTTGTTTCAAGGAACGGACTCACGTCGACAACGGAGCGGGGAACTCTCGCGACCATCCAGACGCTGCGGGACCAGACGATACGAAAGCTAGCCCCGGAGGAAACTTGTGCCAGAGCGAGCATCGGATGCTCAAGATGCGCAATAAGTAGCCGATACGCTGAGGGTCGTCTATTGAGCTTGCATGCCTGTCCAAGGGCCAAATCAGTCATGCCTGTAGGGTAGTAGGATCACCAATGCCGCTGTTGATAGTCGACGATTCTGCCGTGATGCGCAAAGTCATAGCCGCCTATCTTCGCACTATCGGCATGACCACGTACGACGAAGCCAAAGATGGACCCGAGGCGCTCGACCGCCTCCGTGGCAAGAACTATACAGGTGTGTTCTCGGTGAAAAAGCTCGAAGTGGGAATGGTGCTGTCGCAGGATCTCAGTACAGAGGACGGGACCATCCTCCTACAGAAGAAGGAAGTCATGGACGCGAACTCCCTCGAGCGAGTTTCGGCCGCTTTCGCCGCGATGGCCGTCTCGCGACTCGCTTACGTGTATCGGGAAGAGAAGAGCGGGCGCCGGTAGGGGATCGCCCTGGACGGGCGCAGGAGACCGTCCGCGGCTTGAACTCCTGATCCCGCCGACTCAGGGGGCGGCAAACAGACATGGCAACTGACGGAGCGCCGGCTCCCACAGAAGGGGTTCTGGATGGATGAAACCGTTCTCGTCGTAGACGACGAGCGAGCGATCGTGAACTCCTTAAGGCGTCTTTTTGCTCACTCCGGGCTGCAGGTATTGGGATCCCAGGACGGAGGAGAGGCCCTCAAGATCCTCAACGAGAACGAGGTTGCCGTTCTCGTCTCCGACAACCGCATGCCCGGAATGGCGGGAGTCGAGCTTCTGAGCCGAGTCCCCCGGGTGTCGCCGGCGACCGTAAGCATCCTCTTGACGGGGCATGCCGACTTCTCAGCAGCCATGGACGCCGTCAATCGGGGTAGTGTCTTTCGCCTCATGCTCAAGCCGTGGGACGACAACACGATGATCCGGGCCGTCCTCGATGCGGCAAAGCGGTGGAGAGAGCAGCAGTCTTCCCGCTCTGGGCCCGGCCGGTTGACCTCTCTGAATCCGCTATCCGCATCGGAAGCCGGGTCCGGAGAACCCCCAACTCCATCCGAACTCCCATACTTGCAGCGTCGGCGAGCCATGATCTCCTACTCTGCACAGGAGAGGCTGGGAGAGCTCCTGCGCAGAAGAGAGACAACGGCCGGCGGAGCAGGGCAGATGTCGATACGTAAGAACGATGACCGGCCCTGAAACCAACCGTCCCCGGTATTCCCGGAGCGAGCTCTTGAGGGTGTGAATCCCGATCGAGTGGCACTCCCATGACCGCCTGATTACCGCGATGCTTGGGCGCGCAGCCCCAGAACTCTTCCTGCTGGTCAACAAACCATTGTTGCAGCGTCGGAAGGATCAGAAACGATTCGGGTCGTCGAAGACGATCCCTCGGTGAGAGAGACGATTCGCACATTCTTGCAGAGTTCTGGCTACCTCGTTCAGGATGCACCCGGCCCGCAGGTCGCGATTCGCACCGCCTTCAAGGTCGTTTTCTCCACGGTCGATCAGTAGGCTGCTCCGGCTCACCCTACCGGCCGATGACGGGAGACGCCCCTGACGCTCGAACAGCTTGCCCTACACGATGCCGATACCCGCGCCCAGGCGACCGTCCTGCTGGTCGACGACGAGAGCTTCGTCCTCGACACCTGGGAAGCGGGCGTGGCGGCCGAAGGATGGAGGATCGTCAGGGCGAACGACGGGCAGGAGGCCCTCCGGATCCTGCGGGCGGAGCCGGTGGACGTGGTCTGTTCCGACTACGCCATGCCGGTCCTGAACGGGCTCGAGCTCTTCGAACGGATGGAGGAGCAGGGGATCGAGGCCGTGAGGATCCTCTGCACGGGCCACGGCGACGCCAGGGTGGCCGAGGCCGCCCTCAACCGGGCACACGTCTTCCGGTTCCTGGTGAAGCCGTTCGGCTTGGGAGAGCTGCGTACTTCGCTGCGACAGGCCGTGGGGGTCCGCCTCCTCTCCGAGGAGAACCGGCGCTACCGCCGGGAGCTGGAGACCCTCATCGCGGCCCAGTCCCAGGACCTGGCCCGGGCCAACGGGCTCCTGGAGAGCCTCCTCCAGGCGCTGCCGGCGGGTGTCCTCGCCGTTGACTCGGCGGGGACGATCACCCGAGCGAACAAGGCCGCCGAAGTCTCCCTCGGCTACACCGGGGGTGAGCTCGTCGGCAAGTCCGCGGTGGAGGCCGGCGTCCCCGCCGCCTACCTGGAGACCCCGGGCGAGGGGCCGAAGTCGCCGCGGTTCGAGGCCGACCTCGTCAACCAATGGGGCGTCCGGCGCACACTGCTCTGGACGTGCACGAGGGTGTCCGAGGCGGACGGCGCTGCCCCGGGAGGGCTGCTCGCGTCCTTCATCGACGTCAGCGACAAGCAAGACCTGGAGAGCGAACTGCTCCGCGGAAAGCAAGAGATCGAGGCCGTCTTCGACTCGATCACGGACCCGACGTACGTGGTCGACCGGGACACGAGGATCGTGCGGGTGAACCGCGCCTTCAGTCATTACCTCAAGAAGCCCTTCCAGGACATTCTCGGCCGGCGCTGCGCCGAGGTCTTCCGCGAGAGCCGTTCCGAGTGCCGGAAGTGCCCCCTCCCCCGCGTCTTCGAAACCGGGAAACCCGCCCACGTGGAGTGGAGGGACGGGCAGATCATCCGCAAGGTGCACTACTTCCCCATCTTCGAGCGCGGTCACGTGGGCAAGGTCGTGATGCGCCTCCAGGACGTCACGGCCGAGCGGGAGATGGAGCACCGCCTGCTCCAGTCGGAGAAGATGGCGAGCGTCGGCCAGCTCTCCGCCGGCATCGCCCACGAGATCAACAACCCCGTGGCGTTCATGCTCTCGAACCTGAACCGGCTGTCCGAGTATCTCCGGGAAATCCAGGACTTCGCCGCGGACAACGGAGAGCGCGCCCGCTCGGCGCTCGCCGGCGAGCGGGACCCGCTCGAGGCGTGGCGCGAGTACGCGAGGCGCCGCGACGAGCTGGACCTCGATTTCCTCCACCAGGACATCGACGAGATTCTCACCGAGACCCAGGAAGGGGCCGAGCGGATCCGCAAGATCGTCACCGACCTGAAGACCTTCAGCCACCCCGACGCGCAGGGGTTCAAGTACGCGGATCTGAATCAGGGGCTGGAGAGCACGCTGAACATCGTCTGGAACGAGCTCAAGTACAAGTGCGAGGTCGTCCGCGACTACGGCGAGCTCCCGCAGGTCCTGTGCGAGCCGCATCAGATCAATCAGGTCTTCATGAACCTCCTCGTCAACGCGGCCCAGGCCATCGAGGAGAAGGGAACCGTCACCCTGCGCACGCGCGCCGAGGACGATTGCGTGCTCGTCTCCATCTCCGACACGGGGGTCGGAATCCCTCCGGAGAACGTGAAGAAGGTCTTCGAGCCCTTCTTCACGACCAAGCCGGTCGGGCGAGGCACGGGTCTCGGCCTCCACCTGTCCTTCGGCATCGTCCGCAAGCACGGAGGCGAGATTCGGGTCGACAGCGAAGTCGCCAAGGGGACCACCTTCACCGTCGTCCTGCCGCTCGTCCCGCCCGAGCAAACCTCGGCCGGCCAGGAGGACAGCGACGGCGGGGAGTGGATCCTGCGCGATCCCATCGAGCTGTCGGAGACGCCGCCGGCATGAGCGACCCACGACCCGCTCCGGCTCCGCCTGCGGCTACCCCGGACCAGCCGGTCCTGCCGCGCGTGCTCTTCGTCGACGACGAGGAGAACATCCTGAAGGCTCTGCGCCGGCTCTTCCGGTCGGCGCCCTGGGAGATGCGCTTCGCCGGCTCCGGCCGGGAGGCGCTCGAGCTCTTCCGCACGAGGTCCTTCGACGTCGTCGTCGCGGACCAGCGGATGCCGGACATGACGGGCGTCGAGCTCCTCAAACGGGTGCGGGCAAACTGGCCGAGGACGATCCGAATCGTCCTGTCCGGCTACTCCGACATCGAGACCATCCTGGAGGCCGTGAACGAGGGCTCGATCTTCAAGTTTCTGACGAAGCCATGGGACGACTCCGTGCTGCGCCGCTGCTTGGAGGACGCCCTGGAGTCGGTGGAGCTTCGCCTCGCCAATGATCGGCTCCAGGCCCAGGTCGAGGAGCAGAACGCAGAACTCGGGGAGATCAGTCAATCCGTCCTGGAGGCTCTCCGGGCGGGCCGCGACGCCCGCAGCCTCGCGCTCGCCAAGTATGTGCTCGACGCCGTACCGATCCCCGTGTTGGCCGTGGGCGATGACGGTGCCGTGGCCATGGCCAATCGGGCGGTTTGCCGCCTCTTCGGCGTCCCGCGCGAGGAGGCCCTGCTCGGTCGGAGCGTCCCCGCCGGGCCCCTGGCCGAACGGCTCGCGGCGAGCGCTGGGGAACCCCTCGCCGCGATCGGGTGGACGGGGAGGGTCTACGTGCTCCAAGGTACTGAGTGATGAAACACCGGCTGCTCTTCGTCGACGACGAGGAGAACATCCTGAAGGCCCTGTGTCGCCTCTTTCATCGGGAGGGTCACGAGCTCCTGACGGCCAAGGGCGGCGAGGAAGCGCTCGCACTCCTCGAGAGCGGCCCGGTCTCGCTGATCATCTCCGACCAGCGGATGCCCGGGATGAGCGGTGCCGAGTTCCTCACCCGAGCGAGCCGCCTCCAGCCGGAGGCCGTGCGGATCATGCTCACCGGCTACTCGGAGCTCCAGGCGGCCGTGCAGGCGATCAACGAGGGGCAGGTGTACCGGTTCCTGCCGAAGCCCTGGAACGACACCGCGCTCCTGGAGATCGTGGGCGAGGCGCTCGCGGCGGTGGAGCTCAAGCACGAGCACGCGGCGCTCCAGGAGCAGGTGCGCCGCCAGAACGAGGAGCTCAAGGAACTCAACGCCTCGCTCGAGCGCAAGGTCCTCGAGCGGACCAACGAGATCTGGATGGCCCTCAAACTCTCGGAAGAGCTCAACGGCACGCTGCGGCAGCAGAACGTCGCCACCGTCAAGGCCTTCGCCGGGATGATCGAGCTTCGAAGCCCGGCGGTCGGGGCCCACTGCCGGCGGGTGGCCGGCCTGGTGCCCGGCGTCTGCAGCAGAGTGGGCCTCGGGGAGAAGCAGGCGGTCCAGGACGTGGTGGTCGCGGCGCTGCTCCACGACCTCGGAAAGATCGTCCTTCCGGACGTGACGCTCGTCAAGGAGCCGAGCCACCTCAGCCAGTTCGAGCTCGGCGAGCTCCGAAAACACCCGGTGCTCGGCCAGGGTCACATGCAGGTGCTGGAGAGCTTCGCGGATGTGGGCCGGATGATCCGGCATCACCACGAGAACGTGGACGGCTCCGGCTACCCGGACGGCCTCCGGGGGGACGAGATCCCGCTCGGGGCGCGCGTCCTTCGGGTCCTCGACGCCTACGACAACGTCAGCAAGGGCCGCGCGGTCCCGGGCTTGTCGGTGGACCGGCCCCTCGCCGTGCTCGAGACCCAAGTGGCGCGAAGCCTCGATGCCGCCGTCTTCAGCGCGCTGCTGGAGTACCTCCAGGCCCGCAGGGACGTCCACGATCCGGCGTTGGAGATGAAGGTGCCTGTGGAACAGCTCAGGGAGGGCATGGTGCTCTCCCGCGATCTCAGGACGGAATCGGGTGTGCTCCTGGTGGCGGCGGGCGAGGTCCTCAAGCCTTCCTACATCGAGAAGATCCGAAACCTGCGGCAGATCTACGAGACCTCCGGCCAAGCCTTCGTGTACCGGAGCGCGCCCGCAAGCGGCGCCGTCTAGTGTCCGGCGGTCAGTTCCCGCGTCGCGATTCGTACGCCAAACGGCGGCGAATCAGCGCCGTTCGGCCATTGCTGGGGCTGAGTTACAGGCAAGGACGACCCAAACGGGACAGCACGCCGACGGCTGAGGCGACCCCGCCGCGCCGCCCGGACGCTACTCCTGGATGCCCTCGTCGGAGTGGGCCCGGTCGGTGAGGCGCATGGTCTTCTCGACCCGAATGGTCAGCCGGAACTTGGTCTGCGGGACGTCGATCTCCGCCGGGCAGTAGCCGTCCAGGATGGCCAGCACCGTACGTTCCTCGACCTGCCCCACCAGTTGGTAGCCCTCCGCCGCTTTGGCCACGACCACGCACACCCGGGGATTGTCCTCCAGGTTCGCGAGCGTTTGGGGGCAGAACCAGCCGGTCACGGCGACCCGGAGCTTCTCCGCCGCTTCCACCGAGGCGGCGGCGAGGTGGGGGAAACCGAGCCGGTCGGCGGAAGCCAGAAGACAGCGCTTCCCGACAATGTGATCGGCGACGGAGGAGGCCATGGAAACCCCGGGTTGTCGGTCCTCGGTTTTCGGTTATCAGCTTCGGTACGCCGCTACGCGGCCGGTTGGCTGAAAGTGACTCCGGCCTCTTTTCCGTCACCCCGGCACGGATTGCCGGGGTCCAGGGCCCAGGAGGGTCCATCCATGGCGCACTGGATTCCGGCGTCCATGCCGGAATGACGAAGAAGGGGAGACCCGGTCGCCAGTCACTTGGAAG
>JACRCS010000439.1 GCA_016218905.1 Deltaproteobacteria bacterium | reverse complement strand
GGTGACCACGGCCCGCACGCCGGGCAGGGCCTCGGCCTTCGAGGTGTCGAGGCGGCGGATGCGCGCGTGGGGGTAGGGACTGCGCAGCACGGCCGCGTGGAGCATGAAGGGGAGCGAGAGGTCGGCCGTGTAGCGGGCCTCGCCGGTCGCCTTGAGGCGCGCGTCGCGCCGGGGAATGCTCTTTCCGAGTATGCTCATTTCGCCTCCATTTTCCCTGCGGCGGCGAGCACCGACTCGACGATCTTCGTGTAGCCGGTGCAACGGCACGCCTGGCCCGAGAGGGCGTGCCGGACGTCTGCCTCGGACGGCTGGGCGTCTTCGTCCAGCAGCGCCTTGGCCGTGAGGATCATGCCGGGGGTGCAGAACCCGCGCTGGATCGCGTGGTTTTCGACGAACGCCTCCTGGACCGGGTGGAGGGCCCCCGGCTGGCCGGCGGTGCCGGTCTCGGCGAGGCCTTCGATCGTGAGGACGTCATGGCCCTCCGCCTCCACGGCCAGCGTGAGGCAGGAGCGCACCGGCCGTCCGTCGAGGAGCACCGTGCAGGTCCCGCAGGCCCCCAGGCCGCAGCCCTCCTTGGCTCCCGTGAGGCCGAGCTCCGCCCGCAGACACTCGAGGAGCGTCGCCCGGGGCTCCACCAAGAGCTGGTGCGCCGTTCCGTTTACCTTCAGCTCCACCACGACCTTCTTCATCGGACTCTCCGTCGTCATCGGTGCTCCCTCCCGGTCGCCATGTCCCACGCTCGGCGGGTGGCTCGGACGACGGCGACCCCGGCCACTTCCCGGCGGTAGCTCGGCGTCGTGTCGACGTTCTTGACGGGCCGGGCGGCCCGCGCGGCGGCGCCGGCCGCGGCCGCGAGCGCGTCCTCCCCGACGGTCGTCCCCCGGAGCGCCTCCTCGGCCTCCCGGACGCGGAGGGGCCCGCTCCCGACGGCGCCCAGGACGACGCAGGCCTCGCGGCAGACACCGTCCTCCGCAGCCTCCAGGTAGACGGCGGCCGAGGCGAGGGCGAACTCGAGCCCCTTGCGAAGCCGGAGCTTCTCCCAACCCGTACCCGCCCGGGCGCCGGACGCCGGCACGGAGACGCTCGTGAGGAGCTCTCCCGGCGCCAGAGTGAGAGGTCGCAGCCCCTTTCCGGAGTAGAGCGACTCAGCCGGCAGGTCGCGGGTTCCCGCGGCGCTCTCGAGACGCACCGTGGCGCCGAGGGCCACGGCAACCGGGGCCAGGTCCGACTGGTGGCAGGCGAAGCACTCGCTCCCGCCCGGCACCGCGTGGCAGGTGCGCCCCCCGGTCTTGTGACACGCGGGCCGGCCGCTGCGCCAGAAGGCGCTCTGGTTGTAGAAGACGCAGCGGGTGTCGAGGCAGAGATTTCCGCCGAGCGTCGCGCGGCTCTGGAGGGGAGGCGCGGCGACCTGCCGGCTCGCCTCGGCCAGGATCCCCAGGGCGCGGTCCTTCGGCGGCGGGTTCCAGCGGCTCAGGTCCCAAAGCGTCGTCGTGGCGCCGAGCCGGTACCCTCCATCCTCGGTTTCGATCCCTGCCAGCGGCAGCTCGGAGAGGCAGACGAGGCGGGCGGGCCCGGGGCCCGACCCCAGGCCGAGCTTCAGGGCGACCAGGAGGTCGGTTCCACCCGCGAGCACGCGGGCGTCGGGGGAGGAGAGCGCTTCCAGCGCCTCGCCCAGGGAGCGCGGACGGGAGACGGCAGCAGGAGGAAGACGGAGCATCGTCACCTCTCAGAGGGGGGGGAGGGGTATCCCCCGGTGGGGAACGGCATGTATGCCGAGGATGTCATATCGATTCGGCCTTCGAGAAGCGGTGCCACATACAAACAGTATGCTACATTTATAAAACGCTGAGCGACGTTCTTTCCGCGAATCGAGCTGGACCTTACCAAAGCGAAAACCCCGCGTCAACGGGCTGCAAGCACTTTCGATCGTCAAAGTGGTAGGGCGGAAGGCGGCGCCTTCGATTTTGACTATTGACAGCCCGCGAGCCTTGCCCTAGATTCCACGCCAAGTTTGCAAAACGGTATTCTAGCTCGCGTAGAACAGCACAGCGCAAAAAACAAACGCATCGGGACCGCCGACGTTCTCAGCTCCGCTGGAGGTGCCATGGAGATTCTTCGCAAGGTCACGGTTCTGAGCCTGGAACAGGCGACGGTCCTCCCGTACCTGACCTATCGCCTGGCGCACGACGGAGTCCGCGTGATCCGCCTCGAGCATCCGGAGATGAGCGACCCCAATCGCAGGGTCGGGAAGCCCTTCCTCCCGGGCGAGAACGACATGGGGAGCTATTTCGTCTCCATCAACGCCGGCAAAGAGGCCCTCACCCTGAACCTCAAGAGCCCCCGGGGCCGGGAGCTCCTCCGGGAGCTGATCGTGAAGCTCGACGTGGACATCTTCGCCACGAACCAGCTTCCGAAGAACTACGCGCCGCTGGGGGTCGACTACGAGACGCTCCGGGCGGTGAAGCCGGACCTGATCTGGGTAGGTCTGACGGGCTTCGGCCCCGACTCCAACGAGGCGGCCTACGACCCGGTCCTCCAGGCGAGGGGCGGCCTCATGGACCTCACGGGCGAGGCGGGCGGCACCCCCCAGGTGGTCGGCATTCCGTTGCCCGACATGGGCACCAGCGAGCACGCCTACGGGCTGATCATGCGGGCCCTCTACCAGAAGTCGGTCACGGGCGAGGGCTCGCGGATCGACGTCGCGATGATCGACTCGACGGTCTCCTGGCTCACGCAGCCGATCACCATGGCCAAGACTTTCGGCAAGGTCATGACGCGGCGCGGGACCACCCACGAGTTCTTCGCCCCGGTGAACGTCTATCCGACGACGGACGGCTACGTGTACGTCGCGCTCGGCAATGACGTGCAGTGGAAGCGGCTCGTGGCGGTGCCCGGCTTCGAGGGGCTCGACGAGCCGGCCTGGGGCACCAACGCGGGCCGCATCGCGGACGTCGAAGAGCTGAACCGCCGGATCGCCGCGGCCACGGGCATGTACCGGACGGAAGATCTCCTCCGGATCTTCCGCGAGGCCACGATCCCGATCGCCAAGGTCCAGGACGTCCTGGAGGTCTGCGAGGACCCCGCGGTGAAGCCGAAGCTCCTGAAGACCGTGGACCCGAAGACGGGCTTCGAGGTGGTCCTCGCCCCGCCGCCGTTCATGACGCCGTACCTCAAGGAGAAGGTCCAGACCCTCCCGTTCCCGCCCCGCCTGGGCGAGCACAACGACACGATCTACGGAGGGGCCCTGGGCCTCGACGCACGGGAGCGGGCAGAGCTGAAGGTGCAGGGAGTAATTTAGAGCGGTTCGATAGAAGCGGTTATCGGTTATCGGTTCTGAAGAACTGAAAACCGAAGACCGAAGACCGAAGACCACGACGCAGTCGAAGACGGAGTCGCCATGGACTTTCGCCTCACCGAAGAGCAGGAGTTCTTTCGCAGCGCGGTCGCCGACACCGTCGACCGACTCATCATGCCTCACGTGGCCCGGATCGACGAGACGGACGAGTTTCCTTGGGAGCTCTGGAAGGAGTTCACGAGCCTCGGGTATCTGGGCCTGCGTTACCCGGAGGAGCTGGGTGGGATGAACGCCGACCCGGTGACCTCGATGCTCTTCTACGAAGAGCTCGCCCGCGGCTCGGTGGGCTTCGCCCAGGCCGTGGTCATGAACATGCTGATGGGAACGCACTTCCTCTACCGGTTCGGCAATGAAGGCATTCGGGAGCGGTGCCTCCTGCCGGCGATCCGGGGCGAGAAGATCGCCACCATGTGCTTCACCGAGGACCAGTCCGGCTCGGACCTGGCGGCGACCCGCACCCAGGCGAAGAAGGTCGACGGGGGCTGGGTCCTCAACGGGACGAAGAACTGGATCACCAACGGCCCCACGGCGGACTTCGCGACCGTCATGGCGACGAACGACCCGTCCAAGGGCATGAAGGGCCTCAACTTCTTCCTGGTCGAGAAGGGGACGCCGGGCTTCCGCCCCGGGCAGATCCTCCACAAGATGGGCGCCCGGGGGCCCGTCACGGGCGAGCTCATCCTGGAGGACGTCTTCATTCCGGACGAGAACCTGCTCGGAGCCGAGCAGGGGAAGGGCGTCGTCTACCTGGGGGAGATCCTGAACGAGGTCCGGTGCATGACGGCGGCCATGGCCCTCGGCATCGCCCGCACCGCCTTCGCCGACGGGCTCGAGTACGCCCGCAAGCGCCAGGCGTTCGGAAAGGCCATCGGCGAGTACCAGCTCATCCGCGCGAAATTTGCCGAGATGTCCACCGACATGGAGGCCTCGCGGCTGATGATCTACTGGGTCGCCTGGATGATCGGCGAAGGGATGAATGCGAGGAAGGAGGCCGCCATGGCGAAGATGTTCGCCACGGAGACCTGCCTGAAGGTCGTCGACGAGGTGACCCGCATCTACGGAGCCAACGGCTTCGCCTCGGAGTACGGCCCCCAGCGCTACTTCCGCGACGCGCGCTTCCTCCTCTACGGAGGCGGCACCCACGAGATCATCAAGGACTTCGTGGGACGGGAGATTGTCAGGGAGCGGTAGTCATAGGTCCTAGAGGACGCATAGGACCTATGGAGAGCGGTTTGGGAGGTAGCCGATGAAGATTGCGGTATTGGTCAAAGAAGTCCCCGACCTCGAGGCCCTCGTGAAGGTGGGGGAGGGCGGGAAGACCTTGGAGGTCGAGAAGAAGCGGTGCCTCAACTTCTTCGACGAGATCGCGGTCGAGGCGGCGCTGCGGATGAAGCAGGCTGCCGGGGGCTCCGTCTACGCCGTCTCGGCGGGCATGGGCACCGGTCTCGAGGCGGTCCGGCGCGCGCTCGCGATGGGCGCGGACTCCGCCTTCCTCATCGACGACCCGGCGCTCGCCGACGCCGACCCGCTGACCGTCGCCCGGGCGCTCGCCGCCCTCTGCCGCAGGGAGGGCTTCGACCTCATCCTCGCCGGAAAGCAGGCGACCGATGACGAGGCCGGCCTCGTCGGACCGATGGTGGCCGAGCTCCTGGAGCTCCCCTGCGCCGTCGCGATCACCTCGCTCGAGGTGAAGGACAGTGCAGCTCGGGTGGAGCGGGAGACGGAGCGGGGGAACGAGACCCTGCGGGTTCCGCTCCCCGCGGTCCTCACCACCGAGAAGGGCCTCTTCGAGCCCCGCGTGCCCCAGGTGATGGGGCTCATGAAGGCGATGAAAGCGCAGGTCCCGAAAACGACCCTCCAGGAGCTGGGCGTCGCCGCGGCGGCGGCCCCGGCGGTCGCCGGCTACCGGGCGCCGGCCAGGAGGGCGCCCGTAAAGATGCTCGAGGGGGAGCCGGCCGCGGCGGCGAGCCAGCTGGTGAAGATCCTCCACGACGAAGCCCGAGTGATCTGAGGAGTCCCATGTCGATCTGGGTCGTCTGCGAAGCACAGGAGAAGGGGTTCCGGCAATCCACCCTCGAGCTCCTCGCCCAGGCCCGGAGGCTCTCCGGCGCCACCGGGGCGAAGGTCGTCGCCGTGGCAATCGGGGACGAAGGGGCCCGGGTCGAGAGCCTGCGAGGCGCGGCGCACCGGGTGGTCACGGTGAAGGGCAAGCTCTCGACGCACGCTCCGGAATCCCTGGCGGGGGCGCTCGCCGGCGTGCTCCAAAGCGAGAAGCCGCGGCTCGTGCTCTTCGGCGAAGGCACGAGGACGCGGGAGCTGCTTCCCCGCCTCGCCGCGCGCCTTGGCGGTGCGGCGCTCACCAACGGGCTCGGGCTCGAGGCGGACGGCGACGGCTTTGCCGTGACTCGCCCGGTCCTCGGTGGAAAGGCGTACGCCACGTGCCGCTGCGGCGAACGGCTCTGCCTGGCGGCGTTTCGGCCGAACAGCTTCGATCCCTCCGCGGAGCCGGTGGCGGAGACCTCCTTCGAAACGGTGGAAGTGGAGGCCGCGCCGAGCCGCGTCGAGATCCTGGAGCAGCGCCCGCGGGAGTCGAAACGGGCCGAGCTGACGGAAGCCGGCCGGGTCGTGGCGGCGGGGCGGGGGCTCCGGGCGCCGGAGAACCTGAGACTCGTCGAGGAGCTCGCCGACGCTCTCGGCGGGGCGGTGGGAGTGAGCCGCGCCATCGTCGACGCGGGCTGGGCGGACCACGCGATCCAGGTTGGGAAGTCGGGAAAGACGATCTCGCCCGCCCTCTACATCGTCGCGGGCGTCTCCGGCGCGGTCCACCACACCATGGGCATGGATACGGCCAAGGTCGTCGTGGCGATCAACACCGACCCCACGGCGCCCATCTTTCAGTACGCCGACTACGGACTCGTCGGAGACGCGCTCCAGGTGCTCCCCGCGATCACGGCCGAGGTCAAACTGGTCGCGGGATGAAGGCTGTGATCGCTCTCACTCGTCCTGAGTTTTGCGATCCGAGCCCCTCGTGGGCTCGACGCGGGCACCGCTGGTGGCGAGCATGAAGATGGATGCCGTGGTCGTGGGGGCGGGCCTCGCCGGGCTCGCGGCGGCCGAGACCCTGGTGGACGCGGGCCTCCAGGTGGTCGTCCTGGAGCGGGGCGATGCGCCGGGATCGAAGAACGTGACGGGAGGCCGTCTCTACGTCGAGAGCATCCGCGACCAGTTCCCGGAGTGGTGGGCCGAGGCGCCGCTGGAGCGGCCGGTCACCCACGAGGCGTGGACGCTCCTCGACGAGGGGAAGAGCCTGCGGGTCGACTTCCAGGACGAGGCCCTCGCCGGCGGGAGGCCCCGGAGCTACACGGTACTGCGGGCGAAGCTCGACGCCTGGCTCGGCGACCGGATCGCGCAGAAGGGGGCCTTCGTGATCCCGCAAAAGCCCGTGGCCGAGCTCCTTTGGGAAGGGAGCGCCGTCGCGGGCGTGCGGGTCGATGGGGAAGAGATCCCGGCCGAGGTCGTGATCGCGTGCGACGGACTCCTGTCGTTCGTGGGCCGGGCGGCGAAGGTGTCTTCCCGGCCGGCCGCGAAGACGGTCGCCGTCGGCGTGAAAGAGGTGCTCGGCCTCCCCGCCGGCACCATCGAGGACCGGTTCCAGCTCGAGCCCGGAGAGGGCGCGGCGGAGCTCTTCCTCGGCGGCACCCGGGGCCTCCTGGGCGGCGGCTTCTGCTACACGAACCGGGAGTCGCTCTCCCTCGGCCTCGTCATCGGAGTCGAGGACCTGATGGGGAAGGGACGGGAGAGCGTTCCCGACCTCTTCGAGGCATTCAAGGCGCACCCGAGGGTGAGGAGTTTCGTCCGGGACGGCGAGCTCCTGGAGTACTCCGCGCATTTGATCCCGGAGGGCGGGCTCGACGCCCTCCCGAGGCTCGTCGAGAACGGACTGCTCATGGCCGGAGACGCCGCGGGCCTCGCGCTGAACATGGGCTACACGGTGAGGGGCATGGAGTTCGCGGCCGCGAGCGGCCGAATGGCCGCTCAGACCGTCCTCGAAGCGCGGGAGAAGGGCGACTACTCCGCCGAGACCCTCGCCTCGTACCTCCGGCGTCTCCGGGAGAGCTTCGTCTGGAAGTACCTCGAGGCCTACCGGGAGATGCCAAGGCTGCTCGAGAATCCGGACTTCTTCGCCCGTTACCCGCGGGAGGTGTGCCGGCTCTTCCAGGAAGTGGTCCGCCTCGAGAACGGCAGGCCGGGGAAGCTCTCGGGCAAGGTGTGGGACTTCCTGCGGAAGAACGTGGTTAATTGGAGAGATTTGAAGGCTCTCAATAAGCTGAGGCAACTCTAGGTGGCTGTGAGTGATGGGAATTATGGGAATCATGGGAATTATGGGGATTATGGGATGATCCCATAACTCCCATACTTCCTATAACTCCCATAACGCCGCAGCCAAGGAAGCAACCGTGACCGTAGCGGAGAAACTGACCAAAGACGCCATCAAGAACGACGGCGAGAGCCACATCGTGATCGACGCCGAGGTGTGCCGGGCGCGCTGCACGGAGCGGTACTGCCTCCGGGTCTGCCCCGCGGGCCTCTACGAGTGGAACGATGAGGCGAATCGCATGACAGTAGAGTACGCCGGCTGCCTCGAGTGCGGCACCTGCCTCGTCGCCTGCCGCGCCGACGCCCTTTCGTGGCGCTATCCGCGAGGCGGGTACGGGGTTCAGTACCGGTACGGGTAGGACAGGTGTTAGCAATTGGCGGTTAGCCATTAGGAGTAGCGTCTTTAGGCTAACCGAAAACCGCTACGCGCTACAGACGAGCGCCAACTCCTAAAGGCTAACAGCTAATGACTAATCGCTCGAAAATTCGCGTTCTAGTTGCCAAGCCCGGTCTCGACGGTCACGACCGGGGTGCGAAGGTCGTCGCCCACGCGCTCAAGGAGGCGGGGATGGAGGTCATCTACACGGGCCTCCACCAGAGCGTCGAGAGCATCGTTCAGGCCGCTGTGCAGGAGGACGTGGACGTGGTGGGTCTCTCCGTCATGACGGGCGGCCACCTCCCTCTCTGCCGCAAGCTGATGAAGCTCCTGGAGCAGAAGGGCGCCACGGGAAAGCTCATCTGCGTCGGAGGCGTGATCCCGACCCGCGACTTCGAAGCCCTGAAGGCCCTCGGCATCCAGGGCATCTTCCCGGGCGGAACCCCTCTCGAAGAAACGATCGAATTCATAAAGGCAGCTGTTAGCAGTTAGCTGTTAGCCGTTAGGAGCTCGATTTTTCGGGCCTTAACTCCTAATAGCTAATTGCTAATCGCTAACTGCTGAGGTGCATCATGGACGTCGCGCGCTACATCAAAGATGAAAAGGGCCAGATCAAAGAGGTCATCCTCTCCTCCGGAATTTCGGTGAAGGGGAAGTACGGGCCGGACGACCTGGAGGCGATCGGGTTCGACTACTCGAGGGACCTCGGCGAGCCCGGAGAGTTTCCCTTCACCCGGAACATCTTCGCGGAGGGCTACCGCTCGCGTGAGTGGACGACGCGCCAGTACACCGGCTTCGGCACGCCCAGAGAGACGAACGAGCGCTTCAAGCTCATGATCTCCCACGGCCAGACGGGGCTCAACGTCGCGTTCGACCTCCCGACCCAGATGGGCCTCGACTCCGATCATCCCATGGCGGAGGGTGAGGTGGGCCGGGTCGGCATGGCGGTCGACAGCCTGCGCGACTTCGAGATCGCCTTCGCCGGCGTCGACCTCCACAAGGTGGGCGCGGGGCTGACCATCAACGCCGTCGCCTCGATCATGCTCGCCATGTACCAGGCCGTCGGCGAGAAGCTCGGGTTCGACCGGGAGAAGATTTCCGCCACGCCCCAGAACGACATCCTGAAGGAGGTCATCGGCCGGGGCGCGTGGATCTACGCCCTCGACCCGGCGGTGAAGCTCATCGGCGACACGATCGAGTACTCGATCACGGCCATGCCGAAGACGAACCCCGTGAGCATCTGCGGCTACCACATCCGGGAGTCCGGTGCCACGCCGGCACAGGAGATGGCCTACGCGTTCATGATCGCCAACGCGTACATCGACGAGGTGGTGCGGCGGGGCTACGAGCCGGACCAGTTCGTGGGCCGGTTCAGCTTCAACCTGAATATCTTCGGGAACCTCTGGGAACAGGTGGCGAAGTTCCGCGCCGGCCGGAAGATCTGGGCCGAGAACCTGAAGGAGCGGTACGGGGTCAAGAACCCCAAGAACCTCCTTCTGCGCGGCCTCTTCGCCGGCGGCGGCTCGGGACTCACCAAGGCCGAGCCCGAGAACAACATCATCCGCGGCGCCTACTTCGCGCTGGCCGCCGCGCTCTCCGGCGCGCAGACGACGGCACTCTGCTCCTTCGACGAGGCGTACACGATCCCGACGCCCCGTTCGGCGCTCCTCTCGCTGCGCACCTGCCAGATCCTCATGGAGGAAGTGGGCCTGCGCGACACGGTCGATCCCTTGGCCGGCTCGTACTTCATCGAGACCCTCACGAAGGAGATGGAGGAGAAGATCCGGGAGGAGATGGAGGACATCGAGAAGCGCGGCGGCATGCTCGCCTGCGTCAAGGACGGCTACGTCCAGCGCAAGGTCGCCCGGCAGGCCTTCGAGTTCGAGGCGGCCCTGCAGCGCGGAGAGCTCGTCAAGGTGGGCGTGAACAAGTACGTCACCGAGTCCGACCACGAGGTCGACCTTCATGAGTACGACGAGCGTTGGGCCGACGAGAAGATCCGCGATCTCGAGGAACTGCGCCGGACCCGCGATGCCCGCGGAGCGGCGGCGACGCTCCGGGCGCTCGAGCTCGCGAGCCGTGAGGGGAAGAACGTCATGCCCTACCTCGTCGAGTGCTGCCGGGCCTACGCGACGGTGGGCGAGATGGCGGACGTTTTTCGGAACGTGTTCGGTGAGTTCAAAGAGCCGCGGATTTTCTAGGTTTTGAAACGATCGGAGTTATAGGGCCTATAGGACTTATGGGACCTATAACTCCAAAGTCCCATATTTCCATAACTCACATGTCCGCTAGTCAGCGAGGGACAAATGTACAAAATCGGCATCGACGTCGGAGGGACCTTCACTGACTTCCTCCTCACCCACGAGGACGGGACGAGCAGCATCTACAAGGTGCTCTCGACGCCCAAGGATCCGTCCATCGCCACGATCCAGGGAATGGATGAGATGGCGCGGGACCGGGGCCTGTCGACGGAGCAGTTCCTGAAGGAGGTGACGACGATCGTCCACGGGACGACGGTCACCACGAACGCCACGCTCACTTACAACGGCGCGAAGACGGGCCTCCTGACGACGCGGGGGGTACGCGACGCCCTGGAAATGCGGCGGGGCATCCGGGAAGAGCAGTACAATAACCGGTACCCGAATGCCCGGCCGGTGGTGGAGCGCTACCTCCGGCTCCCCGTCGACGAGCGGCTCGACTACCGGGGCGACGTGGTGACGCCCCTCGACGAAGAGTCGGTGCGGCGGGGGATCGACACCTTCGCCCGCGAGGGCGTCGAGGCGATCGCGCTCTGCTTCATGAACTCCTTCGCCAACCCGGCCCACGAGGAGCGCGCCGCGGAGCTCGTCCGAAAGGCGCTGCCCGAGGCCTTCGTCTCCGTGTCTACCGAGATCGTGCCGGCCATCCGATTCTACGACCGGGTCTCCACCACCGCGCTGAATGCGTACGTCGGGCCGGTGCTCCGGCGGTACCTGACGAACCTCATCCGGAAGCTCCAGGACCTCCAGTACCAGGGCGTCCTCCTCATCATGGCCTCCAACGGCGGGGTCATCTCGCCCGAAGTGGCCGAGGCCCGCCCCGCCATGACGCTCCTCTCCGGCCCCGCGGGCGGCCCGGTGGCGGGGCTCGCGTTCTCCGAGGGGCAGGGCTACGCGGACTGCATCACTTGCGACATGGGGGGCACGAGCTTCGACGTCGCCCTGGTGAAGGACGGCCGCCCCCTGACGACGACCGAGGGGGACATCAGCCGGCTCCGGATCAGCCTCCCGATGCTCAACGTCGTCACGATCGGCGCCGGCGGCGGCTCCATCGGCTGGATCGACGAGGGCGGCCTCCTGCGGATGGGTCCCCAGAGCGCGGGCGCGGATCCGGGCCCGGCGTGCTACGGCCGCGGCGGGAAGCTCCCCACGTGCTCCGACGCCGACCTCGTCCTGGGCTACCTGGACGCGGACTTCTTCGCCGGCGGGCGCCTCAAGCTCGACCTGGAAGCGGCGCGGGCCGCCATCGAGGAGAAGATCGGCAAGTCCCTGGGCATGAGCGCCGAGGAGGCGGCGGCGGGCATGTACGACGTGATCAACGTCTCCATGGCGGCGGCGGTCCGCGAGATCGCGGTGAACAACGGCTACGATCCCCGGGACTTTCCGCTCGTCACGGCGGGCGGCGCGGGACCCAACCACGCGTGCCCCATCGCCCTGGAGCTCGGCATCCCGGTGATCCTCATCCCGCGCGAGTCCTCGATCTTCTGCGCGGCTGGGATGCTCCGGTCCGACCTCAAGCACGATTACGTCAAGACCTACCCCACGCGCCTCGACCAGATGGACCGGGAGCGGTTCCGGGCGCTCTTCCGGGAGATGCGGGAAGAGGGTGAGCGGATCCTCGGCGTGGAGGGCATTCCGGCGGACCGGGTCACCTATCACCTCACCCTCGACCTCCGCTACGTGCGCCAGTACCACGAGGTGGGCGTGGAGATCACGTGGGAGGAGGCCGTGGCGGCCGATCCGGCCGTCCTGGCGAAGAAGTTCCACCCCCAGCACGACGCCCTCTACGGCTACTCTCTGGAGGACAAGGGCACGCCCGTGGAGCTCATCAACATGCGCCTCACGGCCGTCGGCGACACGGAGAAGCCGAGCCTCACCCCCGAGGAGTGCGCGGGTGAGGACCCCACCCCGGCGTTCAAGCGCAAGCGCCGCGCGTACGTGCCGAGCCAGAAGCGGTTCACCGACGTCGACGTCTTCGACGGCATGGAGCTGCGCTTCGGCAACCGGATCGAGGGACCGGCGATCATCGAGCAGGTGAACACCACCACCTTCGTCAGCCCCGAGTTCAAGGTCATCGTGGACAAGTTCGGGACCTACACCCTCTACGTGCCGGAGCGGGAGCCCGAGGTGCTGAAGAGGGTGCTGGGTTGAGCGCACGGAATATCGTCCTCGGCTCCCTCCCCCCTTGCGGGGGAGGGCTGGGGTGGTGGGGCGGCCCTGCCGGAGCACCCCTCCCCCTGACCCCCTCCCGCACGGGGAGGGGGAACTTACAGGATCGCCTCGGAGGAGCTACTCAGGCCTGAGATCGCAATCGACAAGGTCCTCGTCTCCATCCTCCAGCGGCGCCTGAAGAGCATCACGGAGGAGATGAGCATCGCGATGACGCGGACCACCCGGTCCCCGATCCTCTGCGAGGCGAAAGACTTCGTGACCGGGCTCTACGACGCCGAAGGCAACATGCTGGAGCAGACGGAGAACCTTCCGATCCTGGCCTTCAGCCTGGCGCCGGTGTGCAAGTACATCCTCAAGTACTTCGGAGACGACCTCCACCCGGGCGACGTCATCTTCCACAACGACGTCTTCAGCATGGGCAACCAGAACAACGACGTCGCCGTGTACAAGCCCATCTTCTTCGAGGGGAAGCTCGCCGCCTGGGCCGCCTGCAAGGGCCACCAGGCCGACATCGGCGGCGCGGTCCAGGGGGGCTACAACCCCCAGGCTACCGAGGTGTGGCAGGAGGCGCTCCGCATCCCTCCCCTCAAGGTCATCGAAAAGGGAAAGATCCGAAAGGACGTCTGGGACTTCGTCTTTGCCAACATCCGGCTCGACATCGTCGAGGAGGACATGCGGGCCGAGATCGGTTCCTGCGTGGTCGGCGAGCGGGGCGTGCTCCGGATCCTCGAGCGCTACGGCCGGGAAGTCTTCGAGGCCCACAAGGAGTACCTCTTCGACGCCACCGAGAAGATGATGCGCCAGGAGATCCGCGCGATTCCCGACGGCGTGTACAGGGGTGAGTCGAAGGCGTACTACGACGGCAAGAATCCGGGGTCGGTGTACGACATCCGGGTCACCGTCACGGTGGAGGGCGGCGATATCCACTTCGACTACACCGGGACGGACGCCCAGACGCCCGGGTTCGTGAACGGCACGTTCACCTCGAGCGCCTCGGCCACCATCCTCACCTTTCTCCAGATGGTGAATCCGTACATGCCCCACAACGAGGGGATGGTGCGGCCCGTGAAACTCACGATCCCGCAAGGCACGATCCTCAACGCCGCGTATCCGGCGGCGACGACCTATGGAAACCACCTCTGTCCCAACAACGCCGACGCCATCATGCGGGCGCTGGCGCCGGTGATCCCGGATCGGGTCACGGCCGAGTGGGGCGAGCTCCTCTGCAGCCTCACGACGGGCAAGGACCCCCGCAAGGGCGGCGAGCCCTTCGTCGACATCGGCTTCATGGGGATGAAAGGCGGGTCGGGCGCCATCCGGGGCGCCGACGGGTACGACCACATCGGGATGATCGACGCCTCCGGCGGCGTGCTCGACCAGGACTACGAGATCTTCGAGCAGCAGACGCCCCACCTCCTCCTGAAGCACGAGTACTGGTGCGATTCCGCAGGGGCAGGGCAGTGGCGGGGTGGCCTCGGCGTGGAGACCGAGTTCCGGATCGCAGGCGAGGCGGTGAGGCTGGTCACGTTCGGCGACGGCGATGTGGAGCCCGCGCGGGGCGCGCTCGGCGGTATCGACGGTACCCTCAACGTGATCCGCCTGCGCTACCCGGACGGCCAGGACTACCTCTGCACGACCAAGGACCTGGTCCCGAACGTGCCGGCGGGGACGCTCTACTTCCAGCAGGCGGGGGGCGGCGGCGGCTGGGGCGACCCGAGGAAGCGCGGCGCCGACAAGGTGCTCCGGGACGTCCGAAACGGCGTCCTCTCCCTGGAGAAGGCCCGGGAGGACTACGGCGTCGTCATCGACCCGGCGACCTGGGCCGTCGACGAAGGCGAGACCGCGAGGCAGCGCCGGGCATGAGTCGCAACGGTTCTGCCGCGGCGGCGAAGCCGCGGCGCGCCCCCGGGCGGGGGAAGGCCGCGCCGCTGAGTGAGGAGGAGGCGCAGTTCCG
This sequence comes from Deltaproteobacteria bacterium, assembly GCA_016218905.1. Next base: position 9,789 of record JACRCS010000439.1, on the reverse strand, counting down.
GCGCGCCCAGCTCGAAGGCCTCCAGTGGACCGTCCGCCACGCGTACGAGGGGAGCCCGTTCTACCGGGCGTGGCTCGACGAGGCGAAGGTGGGCCCGGAGACCGTCCGCACGCTCGACGACCTCCAGCGCCTTCCGCTGACCTCGGCTTCTGACCTGGCCGAAGGATACCCGCTGCCCCTGGTGGCGGTGCCGCTGGACGACATCGTCCGCGTCCACTCCTCCTCAGGCACCACGGGCCGGCGAAAGATCCTCGCCTACACGCGGCGGGACCTGGACGACTGGACCGGTTACTTCGCGCGCTGCCTCCGGATGGCCGAGGTGGGCCGGGGCGATCGGGTCCACATCGCCGCCGGGTTCGGCCTCTGGACGGCGGGCGCCGGCTTCCAGGCGGCGTGCGAAGCCGTGGGCGCCATGGCCATCCCGGTGGGCGCGAGCAACATGGACCTCCAGTGCCAGCTCCTGACAGACCTGCAGCCGACGGTGATCTGCTCGACCGCGAGCGGCGCGCTCCTCCTGGCAGAGGAGGTGGGCCGCCGGCACCTGAAGGACCGTCTCAAGGTGCGTACCGTCATCCAGGGGGCGGAGCGTTGCAGCGACGCGATGCGCCGCCGGATCCAGGAGAGCCTGGGGGCCGAGCACGTCCACGACATCGGCGGTCTGACGGAGCTCTACGGCGCGGGCACGGGGATGGAGTGCCGGGCCCACCAGGGGCTCCACTACTGGGCGGACGCCTACATCCTGGAGCTCCTCGACCCCAACACGCTGCGGCCGGTGCGGGACGGGGAGATCGGGGAGATGGTCGTAACGACGCTGCGGAAGGAGGCCGTGCCGCTCATCCGCTACCGCACCCGCGATCTCACTCGGTTCTTGCCCGAGCCGTGCGCGTGCGGCTCCCCGTACCCGCGGCATGACCGGCTCGTCGGCCGCGACGACGACATGTTCATGTTCCGGGCGGTGAGCATCTACCCGGGGCAGCTCGAAGCGCTCCTGTCCGGAGTGGAGGGCGTCTCGAGCGAGTACCAGGTCATCCTGGAGCGGAAGTTCGGAAAGGACACGATGCGCATCCAGGTGGAGCGCGACCCCGCGGCCGACCCGCGCCGGGACGAGCGGATCGAGGCCGAGATCGAGTATCGCGTCAAGGCCCGGATCCTGGTCTCCGCCGAGGTCTCGGTGGTCGACTTCGGGACCCTGCCCCGTTCGGAGCGGACGGCGCGGAGAGTGTTCGACAAACGGTAAGCCTGAGGTTGAGGTTGAGTTCGGATGAAAGTCCATTTCGTCCACCGTGGTCCATCTCGTCCACCTCGTAAGGGTTGATCATGACCTTCATGCCCAAGTTCAAGACCCCAGAAGAGCTTGCCCGGGTGCAGCTGGAGGGGCTCCAGTGGACCGTGGCCCACGCCTACGGGGGCAGTCCCTTCTACCGGGAGCGCTTCGAGGGGGCGGGCGTGACGCCCGACCGGATCCGAAGCCTCGACGACCTTCGGCGGCTGCCCTTCACCACGGCGGCGGACCTTCGGGAGGGCTACCCCTTTCCGCTTCGGAGCGTCCCCTTCCGGGACCTCGTGCGGATCCACTCCTCCTCGGGCACGACGGGCGTCCGGAAGATCCTCGGCTACACCCGCAAGGACGTGGAGGACTGGACCCACTTCTTCGCCCGCTGCTACCAAATGGCCGGAGTGGGCCCCGACGACCGGGTCCAGATCTGCGTGGGCTACGGCCTCTGGACCGCCGGGGTGAGCTTTCAGGCGGGCTGTGAGGCCGCGGGAGCGCTCGCGATCCCGATCGGCCCCGGGAACCTGGATATGCAGTGCCAGTTCCTCGCCGATCTGGAGCCGACCGTGATCTGCTGTACGGCGAGCATGGCGCTCCTCACGGCCGAGGAGGTGGCTCGCCGGGGCCTACGGGACCGGGTGCGCCTGCGGACCGTGATCCTCGGCTCGGAGCGGTGCAGCGACGCCATGCGGCAGCGCATCAAGGAGCTCCTGGGGGTCGAGCATATCTACGACATCACGGGCATGACCGAGCTCTACGGCCCCGGCGCGGGGATCGACTGCAGCCGGCACGCCGGCATCCACTACTGGGCCGACTACTACCTTCTCGAGATCCTCGACCCCGAGACGCTCGAGCCGGTGCGGGAGGGCGAGGTGGGAGAGATGGTGGTCACGACCCTGCGCAAGGAGGGATCCCCCCTCGTCCGGTACCGCACCCGGGACCTCACCCGCGCGATCCCGGGCCGCTGTGCCTGCGGGTCGATCCTGCCGCGCCACGACCGGATCCTCGGCCGCAGCGACGACATGTTCATCTTCCGGGCCGTCAACATCTACCCGAGCACCATCGAAAAGATCCTCTCCCGAGTGCCCGGCGTCGGCAGCGAGTTCAACGTCGTGCTGGAGCGGGAGGAGAGCGGGAAGGACCGGATGCTCGTGCGGGTGGAGCGGGAGCCCTCCGTCGACCCGGCGGCCGACAGCGGCCTCGCGGCCGAGGTCGTCCGGCGCATCAAGGACGAGGTCATGGTCACGGCCGACGTGGAGGTGATCGACTACGGCGCGCTCCCCCGGTCCGAGCGGAAGTCGAAGAGGGTGTACGACAACCGCTAGCGGTTGTCGAGTTGTCAGCCGAGCCGGCGGGGCAAGCCCCGCCCTACGAAAACCGATAACTCTCGCTTCGCGAGGATCTTATGCAACTCGACTACCACCGTCCCCGGACCATCGAAGAAGCCCTGGCCCTCCTGGGCGAGGTAGAGGGCGCGATGCCGGTCGCGGGCGCGACCGACGTCTGGGTCAACCTGAGGGCGAAGAAGATCGCCCCCACGGCGCTCGTCTCGCTCCGGGAGGTTGCGGAGCTCGCCGGCCTTCGGCGGGAGGGGACGACGCTCGTGATCGGCGCGGCGACTCCCCACGGGGTCGTTGAGGACTGCCAGGAGATCGCCGCCGAGTTCCCCGCGCTCCATAGGGCGTGCTCGTCGGTGGGGTCCCGGCAGGTGAGGAACGTCGGCACGGTCGGCGGAAACCTCTGCAATGCCGCGCCCTCGGCGGATTCGGCCGTGCCGCTGCTCCTCTACGACGCCGAGTGCGTGCTGCGCAGCCGGACCGGAACGCGCCGGCTCCCCGTGGCCGACTTCTTCAAGGCTCCGGGCAGGAGCGCCCTCGCGGCGGGGGAGCTCCTCACCGAGATCCGCATGGAGCTGCCCGGGCCGCGGACGTGGTCGGGTTATTGGAAGCACACCCGCCGCAAGGCGATGGAGCTCCCGCTCCTGGGCGTGGGCGCCCTGGTGGCCCTCGCCGAAGACGGCGAGACCGTGGCGAAGGCGCGGATCGCCCTCGGCGTCGCCGCGCCCGTTCCCATTCGGGCCGGAGACGCCGAGGCCGCGCTGGTGGGACAGCGGCTCACGCGGGAGACCGTCGAAGCGGCGGCGAAGATCGCCGCCGACGGCGCCCAGGTGCGCGACTCCTGGCGGGGCAAGGCTTGGTACCGGCGAGAGATGATCCGGGTGCTCATACCGCGGGTGCTCGGGGAAGCTGGAGCGTTTGGAAACGAAAGCTAAGTCATATTCATAGGTCATAGGTCTTATGGGTCCTATGGGGCCTATGGGGCTCTGCGGCACTTTTCAAGATGAAGCGGAGCAAGCATGGAAAAGATCGTTCACTTCGAAGTCAACGGGGTCACGGTCTCGGGGCGGGCGGAGGCGGGTTGGTGCCTCCTGCGGGTGCTCCGGGTCGAGCTGAAGCTCAAGGGCGCCAAGGAGGGGTGCGGGGTCGGCGAGTGCGGCGCTTGCACGGTCATCGTCGACGGCGCGGCCGTGAACTCCTGCCTCTACCCCGCCTTCGAGGTCGAGGGGAAACGGGTCACCACGATCGAGGGGCTCGCCTCGTCGGACGGGAGCCTCCACCCGATCCAGCAGGCCTTCGTGGACAAGGGCGCGGTCCAGTGCGGGTACTGCACGCCCGGCATGGTGCTCTCGGCCAAGGCGCTCCTGGACCGCGTTCCCGACCCCACCGAGGACCAGATCCGCACCGCGCTCGCCGGGAACATCTGCCGGTGCACGGGGTACGCTCAGATCCTCGAGGCGGTCCGGAGCGTCTCCGGGGAGGCGAAGCCATGAGCGGGACGGCCGTGGTCGGAAAGGAACTCCCCAAGTTCGACGCCGCGGAGAAGGTCACCGGGCGCGCCGTGTACATCCACGACCTGGAGCTCCCGGGCATGCTCTGGGGCAAGATCCTCTACTCGGACCGGGTGAGCGCGCGGATCGTCCGCATCGACACCTCCGAGGCCGAGAAGGTGCCGGGCGTAAAGGCCGTGCTCACGGGCGAGAACACGCCCGAGATCCGGTTCGGGTTCCTCAAGGACAACATCGCCTTGAAGAAGGACCGGGTCCGCCAGTACCGCGACGAGATCGCGGCCGTGGCGGCGACGACCCGCGAAGCCGCGGAGGAGGCCCTCGGGAAGATCCGGGTGGAGTACGAGGACCTGCCCGCGCTCTTCTCCATCGACGACGCGATGGCTCCCGGCGCGCCGCTCGTCCACGAGACGGACCTCAAGGGTAAGCCCTTGAAGGACAACCGGCTGCGGCTCCCGTGGAAGATCGAGTCCGGCGACCTCGGTGCGGGCGAGGCGGCCTCGGCCTTCACGGCCGAGGGGGAGTACGACGTCGGGTGGGTGAGCCACTGCTGTCTCGGCACGTCGGGCTGCGTCGCCTCCTTCGACACGGCCGGGAACCTCACCATGTACTCGAGCACCCAGATCCCGAGCCTCGCCAAGGCCGAGTACCTGGAGGCGGTCAAGATCCTCGGCCGCAAAGGCCGGGTGCGGGTCGTGAACGCAGTGGTGGGCGGCGGCTTCGGCTCGAAGCTCGACACCTACGCCTTCGAGTACATCGCGATCCTCCTCGCCGACCGCACGAAGAGGCCCGTGAAGATCCTCTTCGAGCGCGAAGAGGAGTTCATCGCCACGTCCCCCCGCCAGCCGGCGAAGGTCCGGATCCGGCAGGGGTGCGACAAGGAGGGGCGGCTCACCTTCCGAGACGTCTCCATGGTGCTCGACAACGGCGCCTACACCTCCTGGGGAGCGACGACGCCCACGGTCGCCATGATGCCCTCGACGAGCCTCTACCGCGTGCCGAACGTCCGGTTCGAGGCGGCGTGTATCTACACGAACAACACCTACGCCCAGGCCATGCGCGGCTACGGCACCCCGCAGGTGACCTTCGCCCTCGAGACGAACCTCGACGAGCTCGCCGAGAAGGCGGGGATCGACCCCTACGAGTTCCGGCTGCGGAACGCGAACCAACAGGGCGATGTGACGCCCCAGGGCTTCCACCTGAACAGCTGCGGGCACGCGAAGTGCCTCGAGGAGGTCGGCGCACGCCTCGGCCTCGGGAAGCCTCGGAAAGAGCGGGCCGGCGGCCGCAAGGTCCGCGGCTTCGGCCTCGCTTGTCTCATGCACGTGGGCGGCGGAGCCAAGATCTACAAGTCGGACGGCTGCGGCACCCTGCTCAAGATGGACGACCAGGGTCGGGTGGACGTCTTCAGCGGATCCATGGACATCGGCCAGGGGCTCGATACCGTGCTCCGGCAGATCGTGGCGGAGACGCTGGGGTTGCCGGTCGCCGACGTGAACGTAGTGATCGGGGACACGGACGTCTGCCCGTGGGACGTGGGCGTCCACGCCTCCCGCTCGACCTTCATCGCCGGGAACTCGGCCCTCGGGGCGGCGAAGATCGTCCGCGACCAGCTCCTCTCCTTCGCGGAGGACACGCTGGAGGTCCCGAAGGAGATCCTGAAGCTCCAGGGCGGGATGGTCGTCTGCGCCGAGGACGCCTCGAAGAACACGCCGCTCGAGAAGATCCTTCGGAAGGCCCACTACGCCAGCCACGGCAACACGATGTTCATGGCCGCGCACTTCTACGAGCCGCCGACGGAGCTCCTCTCCGGGAACTTCAAGGGCGACTTCTCCTGCGCCTACGCCTGGGGGTGCCACGGCGCCGAAGTGGAGGTGGACACCGAGACGGGAAAGATCGAGGTCCTCCGCTACGTGGCCGCCCACGATGTGGGCAAGGCGATCAACCCGCTCCTCCTCAAGGGGCAGATTTACGGCGGCGGGCTCATGGGGATCGGCTACGCCCTCTCCGAGGAGATGGTGTACGAGAAGGGGCGTCTCCTGAACCCCAACTTCCGCGACTACAAGATCCTCACGGCCCGGGACGCGGTGCCCGTGGAGCCGGTGATCGTGGAGACCGAGAACCCGGCGGGTCCGTACGGCGCAAAGGGGATCGGCGAGCCCGGCCTCGTGCCCACGGCGCCGGCCATCGCCAACGCGATCTACGACGCCGTCGGCATCCGCCTCCGGAAACTCCCCATGAAGCCGGAGGACGTGCTCGAAGCCCTGGCCCGCAAGCGGGCGGAGCGCTAGCGTCGTGGCATCGGCACACCCCGGCACCTCCGTCCTCGAGCTCCGGGGGGTCTCCATGGACTTCGGGGGACTCCGCGCCGTCGAAGCGTGCTCCTTTCGGGTGGAGGAGGGGCAGATCTACTCCCTCATCGGTCCGAACGGCGCCGGGAAGTCGACGGTCTTCAACCTGATCAGCGGGCTCTACCGCCCGACCGGCGGGGAGATCTCCTTCGGCGGGCGGCGCATCACCGGGCTGCGTGCCTCGAGGATCGCGAAGCTCGGGATCGCGCGAAGCTTCCAGAATCTCGAGCTCTTCCGGGGGCTGACCGCCGTCGAGAACGTGCTCGTGGGTTCCCACCGCCACCTCGGGTACGGAGTCCTCGGCGCGCTCTGCGGCAGCCCGGGCGTGTGGGGGAAGGAGCGCTCCGCCAGGGCCGAGGGCCTCCGGCTCCTGGAGTTCCTCGGGATCGCCGAGCACGCGGACGTCGAGATCGCGGACCTGCCGTACGGGGTCCAGAAGAAGGTGGAGGTCGCCCGGGCGCTCGCCTCCCGGCCCCGGATACTCCTCCACGACGAGCCCGCCGCGGGCCTGAACGACGCCGAGACCGCGGACCTCATGGGAATCGTGCGGCGGATCCGGGCCGAGAGGCGGATCACGGTGCTCCTGGTGGAGCACAACATGAAGCTCGTCATGGGGATCTCGGACCGGGTGTGCGCGCTCAGCTTCGGCACCGTCCTCGCAGAGGGCACGCCCCAGGAGATCCAAACCCACCCCGACGTGATCGCCGCCTACCTGGGAGAAGCCGCGTGCTGAGGCTCGATAACGTCTCCGTCGGCTACGGCCGGGTCCCGGTCCTCCGGGAGGTCTCGCTCCACGTGCCCCAGGGCGCGGTGACGGCGCTCCTCGGCGCCAACGGCGCGGGCAAGAGCACCGTGATGAAGACCATCGCGGGGGTCCTCAAGCCGCCCAGCGGGACGGTCTTCCTCGAGGGCGAGCCGATCTCCGGCCTGCGCCCGCCGGAGATCGTGCGCCGGGGGCTCTCCCTCGTGCCCGAGGGCCGGGAGATCTTCACCCAGCTCAGCGTCTCCGAGAACCTCCGCATGGGGAGCTACAGCCGCGCGGACGCCGGGGCGGTCCGCCAGGACCTGGAGCGGGTCCTCGCGCTCTTCCCGGTGCTGGAGCAGCGGCTCAAGCAGAAGGCGGGGACGCTCTCGGGCGGCGAGCAGCAGATGCTCGCCATCGGACGGGCCCTGATGGCGAGGCCCCGGGTGCTCCTCCTGGACGAGCCGAGCATGGGTCTCGCGCCGCTGCTCGTGCGGGAGATCTTCCGCGTGATCACCGAGATCCACGCCTCGGGCACGACGGTGCTCGTCGTCGAGCAGAACGCGAACATGGCGCTCAAGGTGGCCGACCGCGCCTGCGTGCTCGAGACCGGCCGGATCGTCCGGGACGGCAGCGCCGCGGAGCTCGCGTGCGACGAGTCGGTGAAGAAGGCCTATTTAGGCGGTTAGGCATTGCCAATTCGGAATTCGGTATTCGGAATTCGAAATTCGGAATTCGGAATTCGGAATTCGGAATTCGGAATCAGTAGAGCGAGGCAATCCATGTCGGCAATGTCTTTCGTAACTCCTAACCGCTAACTGCTAAGAGCTAACAGCTATGTTCTTACAGCTCACCGTAAGCGGCCTCGCAACCGGCTGCGTCTACGCCCTCGTGGCCCTGGGGCTCGTGCTCATCTTCAAGGCCACCGACCGGGTGAACTTCGCCCAGGGCGAGATGGCGATGGTGAGCGCGTTTCTCGGCTACACGCTCTTCACCCGGTTCCACCTGCCGGTGGTTCTGTCGACGCTCGGGGCCGTGGCCCTGAGCCTTCCCCTGGGGTGGGCGATCGAGCGCCTGGCGGTGCGGCCGGCGCTGCGGCAACCGCCCTTCAACGTCTTCATCATCACCCTGGGCGTCTCGATCGTATTGCGAAGCGGGGCGGGCTACGTCTGGTCCCACGACGAGTTCCCGGCGCCGAGCCTCTTTGCCACTCAGGGTCTTCATCTGGGCTCGGTGGTGGTGACGCCGCTGAATCTGGGGACGATCGGGGTGGCGCTCGCCATCATGCTGGCGCTCTTCGCCTTCTTCCGGTTTACCGACCTGGGGCTGGCGATGCGGGCGGTGTGCGAGCGGCCGCGCACGGCGGAACTGATGGGGGTCGACGTGCGGCGGGTGTTCTCGCTCACCTGGGTCCTCTCCTCGGCGATCACGGCGCTTGGGGGCGTGCTCATCGCGCCGATCCTGAACCTGTCGACGCACATGGGGGCGATCGCCATCCCGGCCTTCGCCGCCGCGATCCTGGGGGGCTGGGGGTCGATCCCGGGCGCCATCGCCGGGGGGATGCTCTTGGGGGTGCTCGAGAACCTGGCGGGGGGCTACCTCTTCAACGAGATCAAGAACATGGTGCCGTTTCTCGCGGTGCTCGGGATCCTCGCCCTGCGGCCCCAGGGGCTGTTCGGCGAGAAGGAGATTCGGAAGGTATGAAGCCGCTCCTGCGTGCTCTCCCCTGGGCGGCGGCCCTGGCGGCGATGTGGACCGTCAAGGCGACGCTGGGGCTGTTCGTCGTCAACCTGCTGCTCATCTACGTGATGGTGGCGGTGGGGCTCAATCTCCTGATGGGCTTTACGGGCCAGATCAGCGCCGGGCACGCGGGGTTTCTGGCCGTGGGGGCGTACGTGGCGGCGATCCTCGGCAAGGTAGCGCCGGGGCTGGGGCTAGTCGGCGCGCTCGGGGCGGCCGGGCTCGTGACGGCGGTCGTGGGCCTCTTGATCGGGCTGCCGGCGCTACGGCTGACGGGCTTCTACGTCGCCATGGCGACGCTCGCCTTCGGGGTGGTGGTGGCCGAGGCGATCCTGCAGCTCAAGGCGTGGACGGGCGGGGCGGACGGCCTCTACGTGTCGGTGCCGAGCCTGTTCGGGCTCACCCTGGCGTCGGACGAGCGGAAGTTCTGGGTGGTGCTGGCGGCGGCGGTGCTGACGGTGGCGACGGCGGCGAGCCTGAGCCGGTCGAAGGTGGGGCGGGCGTTCCTGGCGTTGAAGGAGAGCCCGGTAGCGGCCGAGGCCATGGGGATCCACACGGCGCTCTACCGGACGCTGGCGTTCGTCCTGAGCGCGTTTTACACGGGGGTTGCGGGGGGGCTCTTCGCGTACGTGGTGGGGTACGTCTCACCGGACGCCTTCTCGCTGGAGATGTCGATCGACTTTGCGGCCATGGTGATCATCGGCGGGATGGGGAGCATCTGGGGCTCGATCCTGGGGGCGGCCTTCCTGACGGCGCTCAACCAGTCGCTCGCCTCGCTCCAGGACGCCCGCGCGCTGGTCTTCGGCATGGCCGTGGTGCTCTCCATGATCTTCATGCC
>JACRCS010000450.1 GCA_016218905.1 Deltaproteobacteria bacterium | reverse complement strand
TTCGAGCTCCTCGGGAGACTCCGCCGCCCGCGGGCGCGCCTCCTCCTGGGAGAACTCGGCCAAGCGGAAGGGACGGACTTCGGAGGATTGGAACCGATGGACGCCCACTGCGCGCCTCCGGTCAGCTGATGTAGTCGTCCTGTTCTCCGGCGGAGAGGACGATGACGCCCTCCTCCTCGAGCTGCCGCACGATCTCCGTGATCGCCGCCTGGGCCTCGGTGACCTCCGAGACCCGGATCGGTCCCATGAAACCCATCTCTTCGCGCAGCGTCTCCACGGCCCGAGAGCTCATGTTCCGGAAGAACTTCTCGCGCAGCTCGTCGGAGGTCCCCTTGAGGGCGATCGTGAGCGCGTTCTTGTCCGTGCGCTTGAGGATCTCCTGGATCGCTTTGTCCGGGAGGAACTGGATGTCGTCGAAGACGAACATGAGCTGGCGGATGTGGGCGGCCAGCTCGGGGTTCTCCTGCTCCAGTTTGTCCAGGATGCCCTTGGCCTCGTTTCGGCTCATCCGGTTCAGGATCTCGGCAACCGTCTTGACGCCCTGGACTTCGATCGAGGAGCCCGCCATGGTGACGATCTTTTTGTCCAGCACGGCGGAAACCTTCTTGACCACGTCCGGACTGATCTCCTCCAGGTTCGCCATTCGCCGGGCCACCTCCACCTGGAGTTCGGTAGGCAGGCTCGCCACCGCATGAGCGGCCTTGGCGATGTCCAGATGGGAGAGGATGAAGGCGATCGTCTGCGGGTGCTCCTTCTGGATGATCTTGGAGAGGAGTCTCGGGTCGGCCTTCCGCAGGTTTTGGAAGCCCGGCCCCTGGTCGAGATACTTGGTCAGACGGTCGAGGATCTCCCGGCAGCGCACCGGGGGAAGGCTCTGGCGCAGCACCTTCTTCGCGTACTCGACGCCGCCCTGGAGCACGTAGGTACGGGCCATGGCGAGGGTGTGGAACTCCTCCATGACGACCTGGATCTCGTCCGTGGTGGCCTTGTCGAGGATGGCGATCTCCCGGGTGAGCTCCTGGATCTCCTCGTCCCGAAGATGCGGGAAAACGGTCGCCGAAGCATCCTCCCCCAGCGCCAGGAAGAGGATGGCTGCTTTCCGCAGCCCGCTGAGGTCGCGCGCGAGATCGGACACGGTCACTCCTCCGCGAGCCAGCTGCGCACCAGGTGCGCCGCCGTCTCCGGTTCCTCACGCACAATGTCGAGGATCCGTTTCTTCAGGGTCTCCCGCTTCAAGGTCTCCTCCGGGGTCGTCTCGTCGAGCTTGAACTCCTTGGGTCTGGCGGGCGCTTCGGCGCCTTCCATGCGCCTCTCGAGCTCCGCCACGGTCAAGGGCACGGTGACCTCCGGCGCCTCGCCCATCCTGCCGACCCAGCGCAGGAGCGGCCGGAGCACCGCGAAGATGACGAGGACGGCGATGAGGACGGCGGCGCCGTACTTCGCCAGGGTCAGGTACGCTTCCGGCGTGAACATCCTCGCCTCCTCCACGCCCTCCGCCGGCTTGAAGGGGATGGACGTCACTTCCACCTGATCGCCCCGGTTCACGTCGAAGCCCACCGCCTTCTCCACGAGAGAGCGGATCTTTGCCAGTTCATCGGCCGTGCGCGGGACGAACTCCTTCTCGCGCCGTCCCTGGACCGCCCGATAGGTGCCGTCGACGGCGACGGCGACGGTCAGCCGCCGGAGCGCCCCCTGCCCGCGCTGGATCTTCGTGACCTTCTTCGAGACCTCGTAGTTGATCGTCTCGTTCTCGCGGTTGGCCGTGCTCAGGGCCGCCGGGGCCGCAGGCGCGGCCGGCGGAGCGGCGCCCGCGCCCGGCGTGCCGGGGGGCACGTTCGAGCCGACTCCGGGGACGCCGGCCGCTCCCCCGGGAGGTCCCGACGAGGTGTCGGTGGTCCTCGCCTCGCTCCGGATCGCCACGCCGGCGGGGTCGAATGTCTCGGAGGTCTCCTCGGACTTGTCGAAGTCGAGCAGCGCGGAGACCTGGACGACCGCCGTGCCCGTGCCGAAGACCCGCTCCAGCATCTCCCGGACCCGCCGCTCCACGTCCTTCTCGTAGGCCCGCTTCAGCTCCACATGGTTGGCCGCGAGGAGGGCGCTTTGGTCGCCTGCCGGCTGGTAGAGGACGTTTCCGCCCGTATCCACCACCGTGACGCGCTCCGGCATGAGCCCTTCCACACTCGAAGAGACGAGGTAGACGACCGCCTGGACCTGCTTGGGTGCGATGCGGCGGCCCGGGGCGAGCTGAAGGACCACGGACGCGGAGGCGGCCTGCGCCTCCTCCTCGAAGAGCCTCCGCTCGGGGAGCACCAGGTGGACCCGGGCGCCCTCCACGCCTTCGAGCCTTCGGATGGTTCGCGTGAGCTCCCCCTCCAGAGCCCGGGAATAGTTCACCTTCTGAGCGAAATCGCTCATCCCGAAGCTCGTCTTGTCGAAGATCTCGAACCCGACGCCGCCCCCCTGGGGAATCCCCTGGGAGGCCAACTGGAGGCGCAGCTCGTACACGCGGTCGGAGGGCACCAGGACCGCCCGGCCCTGGTCGGCCAGACGATAAGGGACTCCGGCTTCCTGGAGGGAGCGGACGACCGAGGCCGCGTCGTCCGTGGCAAGACGGCTGTAGAGGACCGAGTACTCGGGCGTGCGCGCCCAGAAGACGAGGCTCAGCGAGCCTGCCGTGACGCCCAAGGTCACCGCGGCGAGGATGATCCGCTGGAGAACCGTGAGCCGGCCCCAAATGGACCGGATCTGCGCCAGTGCGGCGTCCCAGACGGCCAACGGCGAATCCTAAGAGAGGCGGTGAGCTATCACACCTGCATCCGGATGACTTCCTGGTAAGCATCCAGGATCTTCTGGCGCACTTCCATCATCAACTTGAACGCCACGTCCGCCTTCTCAATGGCGACCATTGCCTCCTGGATCCCGGGTCCTTCGCCTCGAGCCATCTGCTCGACCGCCGCGTCGGCGCCCTTCTGAAGGTCGTCGACTTGGCGCAGGCTCTCCTTCAGGAACTCGCCGAAGCTCTTCCCCGACTCGGGCCCCTTCGCTGCGCCCGTCGCTACGTTCGCCGGGCCGATTCCCACCCCCGCAAGATCTTTGACCATGGCAGTCCCTTCGCCCCCGCCGTCCAGAGGCAACGAGGTCAGATCTCCAGCGCCCTCAGCATCAGATTCTTCGCCGCGTCCATGACCGTGAGGTTCGCCTCGTAGGAGCGCGTCGCGCTCAACAGGTTCACCATCTCCGCCACGGCGTCGACGTTCGGGTACGCCACGTAGCCCTGCGAGTCGGCATCCGGGTGTCCGGGTTCGTAGCGTAAGCGGGCCGGGCTCGGATCCTCCACGATAGCCCGTACCTGGACCTGGCGAAGGTGCCCGTCGAGCGCCTCCCGAAACGGCCCCGCAACGCTCTCGGCGGCGAAGATCACGTCTCTTCGCCGGTACGGCCCGCCCTCCGCCGTGCGCGTGGCGTTGGCGTTGGCGAGGTTCGAAGCGATCGTCTCCATCCGGAGCCGCTGCGCGGCGAGCCCGGAGGCCGCGATGTCCATCATGCCGAAGAAGTTCACGACGGCCTCCCCGTGGTGGCTTCCTTGAGCTTCCGGAACTTGGCGCCCAGCGCCTTCGCGAGGAACTGATACTCGAGCTGGTTCTGCGCGAGCTTCACCATCTCGCGGTCCACGTTGACGTCGTTGCCGTCCTGCCGCCGCGTGCCATTGGACAGAACGACCGTCTCCCCGGGTGCCGGCTGGGACGCCGCGCCGCGAAGATGCGCCGGGTGTGTCGTCGCCAGGGCCATGCCCGCGGTCGCCTTTTCCAGGAGCCCCCGGAAGGAAACGTCTACCGCCTGGTAGCCGGGCGTGTCGGCATTCGCGATGTTGGCGGCGATGGCAGTCTGCCTGCGGGCGCGGGCTTGGAGTCCCGACGCCAGCGTCTCTACCGTCTGCCCGAGGGCGTCCAGAAAAACCACGGTACACCTCCTCCATGTCTACTGTCCAGCGGCTCGGCCGCGCCGTCCCTGCGCAAACAGGGCCCGTCCGTGGCCCGCGCGGGGCGGTACATCGTGTACCGACCCTGGCTCCCCGAGGCAAAGCAAGAAGCGTTCCGGGGCTCGGACGTGTCCGCCGGGTCGGACCAGTCCGACGCTGTCGGACCGGTCCGGCCCCGCTTCGGGGTCAGACTCTTCCCTCACGGGTCCTCTTCCTCCCCCTCGTCCTCATCGGCTCCCGACGAAACTCCATAAGCGCGCAGCCGCGCCCGGAGGGTCTTGATGTTGATCGCGAGCGCGCGGGCCGTGGCCTTCTTGTTCCGCCCCTGCTTCTCGAAGGCGGCGAGGATGAGCTGCTTTTCCATCTCCTCCACGGTGCCTTCGACGTGGACTTCGGCGCCCTGGACCTTGAGGCCGAGTTCGCCCAGGCGCAGGTGGCGCGTCTCGACGGGCTCGCCGCGACAGAGGACGGCTGCCCGCTCCACGGCGTTCTGGAGCTCGCGGACGTTTCCGGGCCAGGGATACTCCTGGAGAGTCTTTTCGGCGTCGGGGCTGAAGCGCCCCCCGCTCCGGCCGAGGGGGCGTTCGGACTCCTCCAGAAACCTCCGCGCCAGGGGCAGGATGTCGGCCGGCCGGCTCCGGAGGGGCGGCAAGCGGATGGGAATGACGTGGAGGCGGTAATAAAGGTCCTCGCGGAAGCGTCCCTTCCGCACCTCTTCGGGAAGGTCCCGGTTCGTGGTGGCGATGACGCGGAGACTCAGCGGAATGGGCTTGCGGCCCCCGACGCGCTCCACCACGCGGTCCTGGAGGACGCGCAGGAGCTTCGCCTGGAGACCCGGCTCCATCTCGCTCACCTCGTCGAGGAGGAGCGTCCCGCCCTGGGCCTGTTCGAACTTGCCGGCGCGGGAGTCGAGGGCTCCGGTGAAGGATCCCTTTTCGTGCCCGAAGAGCTCGCTCTCCATCAGGGTTGCGGGAATGGCGGCGCAATTCACGGCAACGAAGGGCTGCTCCGCGGCGGGCGCCGAGGAGAGCTCGTGGATCCGGCGGGCGACCACTTCCTTGCCGGTTCCGCTCTCCCCGGTGATGAGTACGGTCGCGCGGGTCTCGGCGGCGGCCTCGATGAGGGAGAGCACCTCGTCCATGGCCCGGTCGCCGGCAATCAGGGCGCCTCGGTCGAGAGCCGTCCCTTCGGGCGCCCGGCGGGTGAGGGCGAGCGCGCTGGAAACCTTGGCCAGGAGCACGTCGGGGCCGAACGGTTTTTGCAGGAAGTCGACCGCGCCCTTCTTCATGCTCTCCACGGCGGTGTCCACCGTTCCGTGGGCCGTGATCACGAGCGCCGGGGTCCTCGGCGCCACGGCGGTCATCCGTTCGAGAAGCTCGAGCCCGTCGACCCGCGGCATGCGCAGGTCGGTGACCACCAGGCCGTAGGATTCGCACCGGAGCTTCTCCACGGCCTCCTGACCGTCCCGGGCCGCCGCGCACGCGTACCCGGCCTTGCGGAGCGTCAGCTCGAGCGCCAGGCGCATCTCCGCGTCGTCGTCCACGATCAGGACCCGTACCGGCTCGTTCACTCAGGCATCCTCGCACTGAAAGGAAGGCAAACCGACCGTGAACTCCGCTCCCGCCAAACCCGGCGGGGCGCTCCCCACGGCGACCCAGCCGCCGTGGGCCGAGACGATCCGCTGAACGAGCGCGAGGCCGAGGCCCATGCCGCCGCTCCGCGTCGTGAAGAAGGGGTCGAAGATCCGCTCCCGCTCCTCCAGCCGGACACCTGGCCCATCGTCCGCCACCCGAACGACGGCGCTGGGAGGTTCCTCCCTGCTGTCCGTGCCGCACGAGACGCGGATGAGGCCGCCCTCCCCCACCGCCTGGACGGCGTTCAGGACGAGGTTCAGGAAGACCTGGCGGAGGAGATCCGGGTCGCCCTGCACGCGGCACGGGGCCAGCTCCTCTTCGAGTCGCGCCCTCTTTCCGGAGAGCGCCGCCTTGGCGTAGAGGAGGGCCTCCGCAACGACGGCCGGGAGGTCGACCGGGACGAGCCTCGGCTCGGTCTTCCGCGCGAAGAGGAGGAGGTTCCCGGTGATCCGGGAGAGGTTCTGGATCCCCTTGAGCACGTGCGCCGCGAGCTCCTCGTGGGGGCTGCCCGTCAGCTCCCCGACGAGGTGGGACGCGAAGAGCTCGAGGCTTCCGAGCGGGTTTCGGATCTCGTGGGCGATGCCGGCCGCCATCTCGCCCATGGCGACGAGCCGGCGGTTCCTCGAGTCCTGCTCCTCGAGCCGCTTGAGCCTCGTCACGTCCTGGAAGACGACGACCCGCCCCAGCACGGCGGCGCCGTCGGCGAAGAGGGAGACGCGCAGCCCGAGCAGCGCCCGTCCCCCATCGCCCTTGCGGATCTCCAACTCCTGGCGGAGCGAGCTCTCCCGCTGCAGCTCTTCGGCCTCCCTACGCCGCCCCGCGAAGGGAAAGACCTCACGAAACAAGGCGCCGACTGCGGTAGGCGGGAGGCCCGTGATCTCCTGGGCTGCCCGGTTCAAGGTCGTGATCCGTCCCTCCGGATCGACGGCCACGACCCCGCTCGGGACGCTTTCCAGGAGGTGGGCGAGGTAGCCCTCCAGCAGGTCCCGCTCGGCCCGCGAATCTCCGAGCTCCCGGTCCTTCTCCTCGAGCTTCCTGCGCAGTTCCCTCACCTCGTCCTGGAGCCGTTCGTAGGAGGCCTGGAGCCGTCCCGTCGTCTCCTCGAAGAGGGCGATGGCTGTGCGAAGATCGGCCTCGCTTCCTTCCATCAACGGCTCCCCTGCGCGATCGTGCCGGCCGTGACCGCCTGCAGCTGAAATTGCGCGAGGCTCGCCAGCGTGGCGTCTCCCGCCCGGGAGAGACTCTCGAAGAGCTCCCTCGCTCGGTTCAAGCGGCCGATCCGCTTCTCCGCCACCCCGAGCAGGTAGACGTCCTCGGGAGTGAGCTTCGCCCGGGCGAAGGCCTCGGACGCTCCGGCGTAGTCCCGCTTCGCGAAGCGCAACCTCGCTTCCGTGAG
>JACRCS010000468.1 GCA_016218905.1 Deltaproteobacteria bacterium | reverse complement strand
GATCTTCGGCTCGAACACCTCGGGGCTGAGCGTGACGGACATGGCCGCGGCCACGAAGCGCGGCGACCGGGTCCTCGGGATGCACTTTCACAACCCCGCCCCCGTGATGAAGCTCCTGGAGCTCGTCCGGACGATCCTCACGAGCAGCGAGACGATCGACGCCGTCAAGGCGTTCGGCGCGACGCTCGGGAAGACCGTCGTCGTGGCGCCGGACGTGGGAGGGTTCATCGTGACGAGGCTCTTCACGCCCTTCCTCCTCGGCGCCGTCCGGATGCTCGAGGCCGGGATCGCGACCCGGGACGAGATCGACGTCTCCATGCGGATGGCCGTCAACCACCCGATGGGTCCGCTCGAGGTGGTCGACTTCATCGGGCTCGACACGGAGCTCTCCATCGCAGAGACGCTCTACGAGGAGACGAAGGACCCGAAGTACGCGCCCCCGCTCCTCCTCCGGAAGATGGTCACCGCCGGCTGGCTCGGGCGCAAGGCGGGCAAGGGGTTCTACGATTATCCGAGCGCCTGAGCGGGCTGTGATGAAGCAGCCTGCGTGCGCCCCCCCCGGACGGCGCGCCGCCCCTGCGCAGACGGCCCGTCCTTGGCCCGCACGGGGCGCATCCATCCCTGGAGCGACCCACCAACGTCAAGAGGAGAACGCCATGAGGAAAGGCAGGCTCGTTCCGACGCTTCTCGCCCTGGCCGGGCTCTGGCTCGCCGCAGGTCAGGGAGCGGCCACCGCGGCCGAGGTCCAGAGCATCAAGCTCGGCTCCGTCATCGCGCTCACCGGGCGCATGGCCGCCGGGGGCAAGGACGTCAAGGCGGGTTACGACCTCGCGATCAAGCACATCAACGCCGACGGCGGCGTCTTCGTGAAGGAGGTCGGAAGGAAGCTCCCCCTGGAGCTCATCGTCCTCGACGACGAGTCGGACCCGGTGAAGACGACGGGGCGGATGGAGAAGCTCTACTCCGTCGACAACGTCGTCTGCTAC
Organism: Deltaproteobacteria bacterium; assembly: GCA_016218905.1. The sequence continues at coordinate 2,225 of JACRCS010000468.1, read as the reverse complement.
CTCGGGGGCTTTTCTTCGCTGCTCAACATCGCCGGGCTCTCCACGGCCGAGAAGAACAAGGTTCCGTGGGTCGGGGTGACGGTGGCGGCCGAGGGGCCCTTCAAGAAGGGCTTCAAGTACATCTTCGCGCCCTTCGCCCTCTCCGGGAAGCAGGTGACGACCTTCCTCGACCTGCTCGACTCGTTCCCGAAGGCCGACCGTCCGACGAAGATCGCCAACTTCGAGGAACAGAGCGACTGGGGGCTCGAGGTCGGACAGCACCTCCGGGAGATGGCGAAGGCCCGCGGCTACCAGGTCATCGACCAGAAGTACAGCCCGAGCGCGACCGACTTCTCGGCCCAGATCCTCGCCGCCAAGGCCGCCGGCGCGGATGCCGTCCTCTCCACGCCCTCGCCCCCGCAGAGCATGCAGCTCGTGCGCCAGATGAAGCAGCTCGGCTACGCGCCCAAGGCCACCGTCCTCATCCGCGGCCCGGACCTCACGACCTACTGGGACTCCATGGGGGCCGACGCGCAGTACATCATCTCGGACGGGAACTGGCACGAAGGCTTCGCCTTCCCCAAGAACCAGCGCCTCGTGAAGGACTTCTTCGCCGCGAACCCGCAGGAGAAGTCGATCGGGCTCCCGGTCGGAGCGGCCTACGCGGTGGTGCAGATCGTGGCCGACGCCATCGAGCGGGCGGGCAGCCTCGACCGGGAGAAGATCCGCACCGCCATCCAGGCGACGAACCTCGTCACCGTGCGCGGGCCCGTGACCTTCCAGCCCGGCGGGATGGGGAACGTGGCCTACGGCTTCCGGCAGTGGCAGGACGGGAAGAACCAGTTCGTCTTCCCGAGGGACAACGCCTCGGCGAAGCTCCTCGTGGCACCGCCTTGGAACAAGCGCTGACCTGACGGCGGCGCCCCACGGGGCGCCGCCCTTCGCCTCCTGGAGGGAGGCGCCCCAGCGCGCCAGGACGGGGCGTTTGCGGAGGGGCCCCCCCAGCCGGGACTGCGGATCGCGAGGCTCGACCCATGGCTCTTCTGGAAGTTTCGGGGATCGCAAAGGCCTTCGGCGGCCTTCGCGTCATCGGAGATCTCTCGTTCTCGATGGAGAAGGGGGAGACGCTGGGCCTCATCGGTCCCAACGGCTCCGGCAAGACGACCCTCTTCAACATGATCGCGGGCTTCCTGCGGCCCGACGCCGGCCGGATCGTCTTCGACGGCGAGGACCTGGCCGGCCGGAGCCCTTCGCGCACGTGCCGGGCGGGCATCGCCCGGACGTTCCAGCTCGTGAAGCCGTTCCTGAGCCTCTCGGCCCTCGACAACGTCGCCGCGGGTCGGGCCTACGGCCGGCAACCGGCGCCGACGCTGCGCCGGGCGCAGGAGGAGGCGGCGATCATCCTCGACCGGATGGGCCTCGGCGCGAAGAAGCACGTGCCCGCCGGGCAACTGAACCTCCTCGACCGCAAACGGTTGGAGATCGCGCGGAGCTACGCCACCGTGCCGAAGCTCCTCCTGCTCGACGAGGTCTTCGCGGGCCTCAATCACGGCGAGGTGGTCCAGGCGATCGAGCTCATCGGGATGCTGAAGAAGATGGGCGTGACCCTGATGATCGTCGAACACGTCCTCAAGGTGATCCTCGGCGTCTCCGACCGGGTCCTCGTCATCAACGCGGGGGAGAAGATCTTCGAAGGGCGTCCGGCCGAGGCGGTCAAGGACGCCAAGGTCGGGGAAGCGTACCTCGGAAAGGACTTCTGTGCTCTTCCTCGATAAGGTCGACGCGCGCTACGGGGACTTCCAGGCCCTCTGGGACGTCTCCCTCACCGTGGCCGAGGGCGAGATCGTCGCCCTGATCGGTTCCAACGGCGCCGGGAAGACCACCGTGCTCCGCACGATCGCGGGCTTCCTCACCCCCGGGAAGGGCACTCTCGGCCTGGACGGGATGCCGCTCAACAAGATCCAGGCGCACCAGCGGGTCGACCTCGGAATCGCGCTGGTGCCCGAGGGGCGGCGGCTCTTCCGGGAGATGACGGTCCTGGAGAATCTGGAGCTCGGGGCTTACCTCGGGCGGGCGCGGGCCGTCAAGGAGGACACGCTCGCCTGGGTCTTCGAGGTCTTCCCGGTCCTGAAGGAACGGGTCAAGCAGACGGCCGGCACCTTGAGCGGCGGCGAGCAGCAGATGCTGGCGATCGCCAGGGCCTTGATGGCCCGTCCGCACCTCTTACTCTTGGATGAGCCCTCTCT
>JACRCS010000449.1 GCA_016218905.1 Deltaproteobacteria bacterium | reverse complement strand
GAGCGTGGCGCTTTCCCGAGGCTCTCGTCGAGGCGGTACGGCTCCACCACACCCCGGCCGCGGCGAGGATCGATCCCGTCCTCGTCCGGATCTCTCACGTGGCCGACGCGCTGACCATGACCCTCGGCGTGGGGCTTGGCAGCGACGGGCTCGCGTATCGCCTGGATGAGGAGGCGGTTCGGGCCCTCGGCCTCGCGGACGCCGGCAAGCTGAACGACCTCATGGAGGCCCTCGCCGTGGAACTTCGAAAGACGGAAGCGCTGATCGCCACGGTTCGAGATGAGCGAAGCTGACACCCCGGAACGCACCGAAAACCTGGAGTTTGCCGACCCCGGCTCCCTCCAGACGCTCGTCGGAGAGCGGGAAGAGCACCTGCGGGAGCTGAGCCGCGTCATCCACGGCCTGACCGTCACCTCCCGGGGAAACGTGATTCACCTGCGGGGCGACAGCGTCGGCGTAGAGCTCGCGCGGGCCGTGCTGCAGCAGCTCTACGCGCTCCTTCGGGAGGGCTATCCCGTCTTTCGGGCCGACATCGACCACGCGGTGCGCATCCTCAAAGCCAACCGGAAGGCGCGCCTGAAAGACATCTTCCTCGACGCCGTCTTCATCTCGGCCGACAGGCGGGTGATCAGTCCCAAGAGCTCGTCCCAGAAGGCCTACATCGAGGCGATCCGGAACTTCGACATCGTCTTCGGGATCGGCCCTGCCGGAACGGGCAAGACCTACCTCGCGATGGCCATGGCCCTGGCCGCGTACACGAAACACCAGGTCAAGCGAATCATCCTCACCCGTCCGGCCGTGGAGGCGGGTGAGAAACTGGGCTTTCTGCCGGGTACCCTCTTCGAGAAGGTCAATCCGTACCTGCGTCCGCTCTACGACGCGCTCCACGACATGATGGACTTCGACAAGGTACAGAATCTCCTCGAGCGCGGAGTCCTCGAGGTCGCACCGCTGGCATTCATGCGCGGGCGAACGCTGAACGACTCGTTCGTGATCCTTGACGAGGCGCAGAACACGACCTCCGACCAGATGAAGATGTTCCTGACCCGCCTCGGTTTCGACAGCAAAGCCGTCATCACCGGAGACGTCACCCAGACCGACCTCCCGCCCGGCAAGACCTCGGGGCTGGTGGAGGTCCAGTCTCTCCTCAATCGGATCCCGGGGATCCGCTTATGCTACTTCGGCCGCGCCGACGTCGTCCGTCACCCCCTCGTCCAGGAGATCATCGAAGCCTACGACTCCCAGACGGGCGAGGAGAGCCGCGTTCCGTGAAGACGCTCCTCACGGCCGCAGGACTGGTCCTGGCCGCGGCCATCGGGTTTCTCGGGGGAACGGTGGCGGTTCTCGCCCGGGGGCTTCCCCAGATCACGGCCCTGGAGGACTTCAACCCGCACTCGTCCACGCGCGTGTACGCGGCCGACGGGAAGCTCCTGGCCGAGTTCGCCACCGAGCGGCGGATGCCGGTCGCCCTGGACTCCCTGCCCACCGAGCTGGTCCGCTGCTTTCTCGCCATCGAGGACCACAAGTACTTCGAGCACATGGGCATCAACGTCGCGCGCATCGTGAAGGCGCTGGCCATCGACATCGTGCAGGGTCGCATCGTCGAGGGGGGATCGACGATCACCCAGCAGCTCGCGAAGGTCCTCTTCCTCACGCCCGAGAAGACGGTGACCCGGAAGCTCCGGGAGGCGCTTCTCGCGCTCGAAATCGAGAGGCACTACACGAAGAAGGAGATCCTCGGCCTCTACTTGAACCAGATCTATCTCGGCAACGGCGCCTACGGCGTCGCGGCAGCGTCCGAGGTATACTTCGGCAGGCCCGTCTCCTCCCTCACCCTCTCCGAGTGCGCGCTCCTCGCCGCGCTCCCCAAGGCCCCGCAGACGTACGATCCGTTCCGCCGTCCCGAGCGGGCTCGCGCGCGCCGGCAGGTCGTCCTCGACCGGCTGACCGAGCTCAAGTGGGTATCCGGGCCGGCGGCCGCCGCCGCAGCGGCGGAACCCCTGCCCATGCCGAGGCCCCGGCGGACCCAGGCTCCCTACTTCGTGGAAGCCGTGCGCCGGAAGCTCTTGGAGCGCCTAGGGCTGGACCCCGTCTACCAGGGAGGGCTGAGGGTGTACACGACGCTCGATCCTCACCTCCAGGAGGTGGCCGAGCAGGCCCTCGCCAAGGGGCTCGAGGCGGTCGAGCGGCGCCACCCGCTCAAAGGCTCCCCGGTCCAGGGCTCGGTCCTCGCCATGGATCCCGAGACGGGAGCCGTGCGGTGCCTCGTGGGAGGACGCAACTGGACGGAGAGCTCCTTCGACCGGGCGCTGCAGGCACGGCGGCAACCCGGCAGCAGCTTCAAACCCTTCGTCTATCTGACGGCGCTGGAGAACGGTTGGACCCAGGCCCGCACTCTCTACGATGGGCCCTCCATCTACCCCGGCGCGAGACCCGACGAACCGTGGCGGCCGACCAATTACGACCACACATTCATGGGCCGCATGACGCTGCGGAAAGCCCTGGCGCTCAGCCGAAACGTTCCGACCGTCCGTCTCCTGGACACCGTGGGCAAGAGCAAGGTAGACGGCCTCGCTCGACGCCTGGGGCTCGAGGGGCCGCTCGGACAAGGCCTGGCGAGCGCCCTCGGGGTCGGAGGCGCCTCGCTCCTCGAGCTGGTCCGGGCCTACTCCGCGCTCCCGACGGGAGGCCTCCTTCCGGAGCCCCACCTGATCCGGGCGGTGTACGGACCGGAGGGGCGAAATCTGTGGCCCCCGCCGGCCTCCCCGCGGCGAGTCCTCGATCCCGTGGTGGCGTGCATCGGAGCCGACATGCTGCGGGCGGTCGTGCTCTTCGGAACCGGAACCCAGGCTCGAGCGCTCCCCTTCCCGGTGGCGGGGAAGACCGGGACGACGGACGACCAGCGAGACGCCTGGTTCATCGGCTTCTCCAGCCGGCTGACGGCCGGCGTGTGGGTCGGAAGAGACGATAACCGGCCCCTCGGGGCGCGCGAGTCTGGGGCGGAAGCGGCCCTTCCCGTCTGGATCGACGTCGTGAAGGCGTCGGCCCTCGACGCGGCGCCTCCACCGTGGGCGGTTCCGGAGGGCGCCGCCTTCGCCTCCATCGACCTGGAGTCGGGCGCACACCTCGGCGCCGGGGTGGG
>JACRCS010000448.1 GCA_016218905.1 Deltaproteobacteria bacterium | reverse complement strand
GCGGCGGGGCTCCTCGCCGCCCTCTGGTTCGGACGGGACCTCGACTGCCTCGCCCTCGGCGACGAGGCCGCGTGCCAGCTCGGCGTCGACTCGGCCGCGGTGCGCCGGAAGCTCCTCCTGGCGGGCTCCGTCATGGCGGGAGCGTGCGTCGCCGTGAGCGGGGTGATCGGCTTCGTCGGGCTCGTCGTCCCGCACCTGATGCGGGCGGCCGTCGGCCCCTCCCACCGGCGGCTCCTCCTCTCCTCGGCCCTCGGCGGCGCCATCCTCCTCTGCCTCGCCGACGCCCTCGCCCGGACGGTCCTCTCCCGGGGGGAGGAGCTTCCGGTCGGGGTCGTGACCGCGCTCCTGGGCGGGCCCTTCTTCTGCTACCTCCTCCGCTTCGCGCACCGCACGGGCAGGGAGCGCGCCCTGTGAGCGACGGCGGGATCCGTGTCCGGGACCTCTGGGCCGACTACGGCTCCGTCCCCGTCCTGCGCGGCGTCACCTTCGCGGCCGAGGAGGGCGAGTTCCTGGGCGTCCTGGGCCCGAACGCCTGCGGGAAGTCGACCCTCGTCCGGGTCCTTTCCGGAGTCCTCCCGCCCCGACGGGGAGAGGTCCGCCTGGCGGGGCTCTCCCTGCCGGGCGCCAAGGCGGACCGCCTCGCCCGCGCCGCCGCCACGGTCCCCCAATCCACGGAGATCCCCTTCCCTTTCACCGGCCTGGAGGTCGTCTCCATGGGACGCTTCCCCCGGCTGGGGCGCTTTTCGGCCCCGGGAGAGGAGGACCGCCGGGCCGTCCGGAGGGCCATGGAGGAGACGGAGACCGTCTCCCTCGCGGAGCGGCTCGTGACTCAGGTCTCCGGAGGGGAGCGCCAGCGGCTCGTGCTCGCCAGGGCGCTCGCTCAGGAGACGCCGGTGCTGCTCCTCGACGAAGCGACGGCGGCCATGGACGTGCACCGGAAGATCCGGGCCTTCGACCTCCTGAGCGTCCTCAACGCCCGGGGCGTCACGGTCCTCGCCGTGATGCACGACCTCAATCTGGCCGCCCTCTACTGCCGCCGGCTCCTCTTCCTCAAGGGGGGGCGGGTAGCCGCTGAGGGAGCGACCGCGGAGGTCTTCACGAAGGAGACGCTCGAGTCGGTCTACGACACCCCGGCGGACGTGTCGGTCCATCCGTCCACCGGCCGGCCCTACGCCGTGTTCCTGCCCCTGGGAGGACGCCCTTGAAGCCCCTCGCCTGCCTCGCCCTGACCTTTCTGCTCTTAGCGCCGGCCGTGAACGCCCGCGCCGGCTGCATCGTGGACGACACGGGCACCCGCGTCTGCCTCGACCGCGCTCCCCGGCGCGCGGTCTCGCTCTACGGCGCCTTCACGGAGCTCCTCGCGGCGCTGGGCGGCGCCGAGAGCCTCGTCGCCCGCACGCAAAACGACGACACGGTGCCGGAGGTGGCGAAGCTCCCCTCCGTGGGGACGGGGCTCAGGCCCAACGTGGAGCTCCTGCTGGCGTTGAAGCCCGACGTCGTCGTGAGCCGTTCGAGCAAGGCGGCCGCGGAGGCGCTGGGCGCGCTCCGGGCCCGAGGCCTTCAGGTGGCCGCCTTCGACCCGACCGGCCTCGACGAGCTCTACGGGACGATCGACCGGCTCGGCGTCCTGTGGGGACGGCCGGGCGAGGCGAAGGCCCTCACGGAACGGATCCGGGCTGGAATGGCGCGCGTGGAGAAGAAGACGGCCGGCGTTCCGCGGCGGCTCCGCGTGGTCTACGAGGTGCGCGCCGAGCCGCTCACCGTCGCCGGTTCGGGAGGGCTCGTCGACGAGCTCCTCGGAGCCGCCGGGGCGGAGAACGCGGTGAAGATCCCCAAGAAGCTCGTCCAGCTCGACCCGGAGGCGCTCCTCAAGCTCGACCCCGACGCGTACGTGCTCCAGGTGGGCCCCATGAACCCGAAGCCGCTCCCTCCCGCCGAGCGCCCACACCTCCAGACCCTGCGGGCGGTGCGGGAGGGGCGGATCCTGTCGGTGGAGGAGGAGCTCTTCGCCCGGCCGGGCCCCCACGTGGCCGACGCGGCGGAGCGGCTGAGCCGCGCGCTCTACCCCGACCTCTGGAGCTCCAAGGCGTCGGGACCGGCAAGTTCCGGCAAAGGCGTCCCGGCCGGGACGCGAAAGGCGAAACCATGAGGACCCTGTTCTGCGCCGTCGCGCTCGCCGCTGCGGCCTACCTGCTCGGCACCCCGGCTCGAGCCGCGCAGCTCCTCACTCGGGCGCGGAACGAGCGTCCGGCGATCGTGCTCGCGGCCTTCGGGACGAGCACGCGCGCCCAGGCGACCTACGACTTCCTGGAAGCCCAGGTGCGGCGAGAGCTGCCCGACTACGAGCTCCGGTGGGCCTTCACGTCGGAGATCATCCGGGAGCGGACCAACGCCCGGCGGGAGAAGGAGGGCCGGCCCGAGCGGCTCCGGAGCCTGGCCGAGGTGCTGGCGGGCCTGGAGGGGGAGGGCTACGGCACGATCGTGGTCCAGCCGCTCTTCGTCGCCCCGGGAGAGGAGTACGACGAGGCGCTGGCGGTGGTGCGGCGCTTCCCCTCCTTGCGGATCGAGGTGGGGGAGACGCTCCTCCACCGGTGGAGCTCGGTCGAGGAGGTCCTCCTGGCGCTGCGCCGTGACTTCCTTCCGCCGGAAGAGGGCTGCAACGTCCTCGTCGCCCACGGTTCGCCGACCACGGGCGCGGCCTCCAACACGACCCTCCTCGGCCTGGAGCGCCAGCTCGCCCGAGTGGCGCCGAACGCCTACCTCGGCTGCGTCGAGGGAGTGATCCCGGCGGAAGACGCCCTGGAGCGGGCCAGGGCCTGCGCCGGGAAGAGGGTGCGCTTCGTGCCCCTCATGCTCGTCGCCGGGGACCACATCTTGAACGACGTCATGGGCGGGAAGGGGGCCGAGGGCTCGAGCTGGCGGGCGGAGCTCGTCAGAGCCGGCAAGGAGGTCGACGTCCCCACGCTTCAGTTTGGCGGAGAGACGCACTACAAGGGCCTCGGCTTCATCCCCGAAGTGAACGCCGTCTTCATCCGCGGGATCCGGAAGGCGCTGGACCGCCTCTAGGAGGCGGAATTTCGAGGGGAGTTGTGGACGAAATGGACGTCGTGGACGAAATGGACAGTCCACTCCGTCCAGCAAGTCCACTCAGTCCACCAGCGGCTCGCCTTCGCCGAAACTCGCTCCTCATCTTGCGGCTCGGCCCCAACTAGGTACACTGGCACGCTTGAATCCACCGGCATCTTCGAGGGTACGTCTTCCCTCAAACAGCACGAGAAAGGCAGAAACGATGAACAAGAAGCAGTTCCAGATCCTGGTGCTCGTGACGGCCGTTTCGGGTGTGGTGGGGGGGGCCATCTCGGAGAGGCTCTTCTCGGCTCCTCAGGCCGTCGCCGCGGCCAAGGCCACGACCGGCAAGGCGCTCACCGGCTCCGAGTTCCGGCTCGTCGATTCCAAGGGCGCCGTCCAGGCCCGCATCGGGTTCAACGCCGACGGCCTGGCGACGGTCTTCTGGCAGTACCACGGCAACCAGGCCCAGCTCCAGGGCAAGGAGCAGTTCGTCGTGATCGCCACCCTCCCCGGGACCCAGCCGGTCCGCAAGCCCGCGGCCCAGCCCCCGACCCAGTAGCCTCGGTCTCTCCTCGGGGGGCCCTCGCGGGCCTCCCGGTTCCCCCCGTCTCCCGCCAGTGTCCCGTGCGGTCAGTTCGGGCACAACGACCAGCAGGCCGAACGGCGGCGAATCAGCGCCGTTCGGCCATCGCAGAGGCTGAGTAGCAGGCAAGGACTTCCCAAACGGGACGCTACGCCGCCGAGTCGGCTCCGGCGAAGCCCTGGACGTCGAGGTGGATTCGCTCGAACTCCCCTCGGACGTCGCGAAAGATCGACAGCAGACGCGGGTCGAAGTGCCGCCGGGGATCGGTGCGCTCATCGCCCTCGAAGAGGACCGCGCACGCCTCCTCGTGGCTATACGCGAGCTTGTAGGGGCGCCGGGAGCGGAGCGAGTCGTACACGTCCACGATCCTGACGAGCCGCGCCTCGAAGGGGATCGCCTCGCCCGCGAGCCCGCGAGGGTAGCCCGAGCCGTCCCAGTTCTCGTGGTGCCCTCCCGCAATCCGATGCGCCGCCAGGAGCCGGGGCGAGGTGCCGATGATCCGCTCTCCGGCGAGGGTGTGCTCCCGGATAATGCGGGTCTCCTCGGGGTCGAGCGGCCCCTCCTTGCGCAGGATCTCCCTCGGGGTGTGAAGCTTCCCGACATCGTGGAGCTGCGACGAGTAGGCGATGGTCCAGGCGTCCTCCGGGCTGAGCCCGGCCGCTCGGCCGAGGACCTCCGTACAGAGGCTGACCCTCACCAGGTGATCCCCCGTCGCCTGGTCGTTCACCTCGCTCGCCCGGGCGAGGGCGCCCACCAGGTAGAGGAAGCCCCCCTCCACCTCCGCGATCCGGGAGGCGAGGGTCCAGAAGGAACCGAGCGTCGCGGCGAGAACGGAGAGCACCTGGCCGTCGTAGCGGTCAGCGGCTCCCGGGTAGTTGAAGCCGAGGATGGCACCGGGCTTGTCGCCTACGACCCGATAGCTGATAAAATTGCGGATGGGAGCGCCGATCCGCCTCCGCACCTCCGGAAGGAAGAGCGCCTGATAGCGCTCGACCCCATCGGGGTCCCCGTCCGCGTTCGAGACCGCCACGGACTCGCTTCCCATCGTGAGGGCGGGAAAGCGGTCCAGCGCGACGCGAAACGGGCCTCCCACGGCCTCGTAGCCGCCGGCCCCTAGGGCGTAGAGGCTACCGATGAGCTCGGGCGGCCCCCCGTAGGCGAAGAGCACGTGGGCCGGCGCGCGCGCGTGGGCGCCCGGCTCCGCCCGCGCCATCTCGTCGAGGGCCCGCAGCAGGATCGCGTCGGGGGAAGGGACGATCTGGGACTCCAGCCGAAGGTCCGCCAGGGCGTTGTCCGTGACCTTCAGGAGCTCCAGGGTCTTGCGAAAGGCGACGTGGCACGGGTTTTCGCCGCGCCGGCCGAGGGCGACGTTCTCGTATCCCATGGACTCTTCTCCATTGCGTGGTGACCGTTCAAAGCTTAACCGCGCGGTCACGGAGGGCAAAATCTCATGAAGGTGCTCCTGCACACGTGCTGCGGTCCGTGCGCGATCGTGCCCCTGCGCGACCTGCGCTCTGACGGCTTCGAGGTCTTCGGGACGTACTTCAACCCCAACATCCATCCCTACCAGGAATGGGAGAGGAGACGGGAGGCGCTCGAAGGGCTCTCCAACGTGTCGGGCGCTCGCCTGCTGCCCGTGCCGGCCTACGAACCCCTGGAGTGGTGGAGGGCGGTGGTCTTCCGTGAGTCCGAGCGCTGCCGGCTCTGCTATCATCTGCGCCTCCGGCACACGGCGCTCCTCGCCCGCCGCGGCCGCTTCGACGCCTTCTCGACGACGCTCCTCTACAGCAAGTTCCAGAAGCACGAGCTGATCCAGGAGCTCGGTGAGGCGTCGGCGAAGGAAGCCGACGTGCCCTTCCTCTACCGCGACTGGCGCTCGGGCTGGAAGGAGGGCGTGGACGCGTCCAAGGCGCTCGGCCTCTACCGGCAGCCGTACTGCGGCTGCCTTCTGAGCGAGCAGGAGCGGTTCGCGCCGAAACGAGGTGGCTCATGACCGGACTCGGGAAGATGCTCATCCTCCTCGGCGTGCTGCTCGTCGCCGCGGGGGCGCTCGTCCTGCTGGCAGGAAAGATCCCCTTCCTCGGCCGACTCCCGGGCGACATCGTAATCCGGAGGCCGGGCTTCACCTTCCACTTCCCCCTCGGGACCTCGCTCCTCCTCTCCCTCCTCCTGTCGCTCCTCCTTTGGCTCCTCCGGCGGTAACCCTTTCGCCCCGAAACCCGCGCGTGCGGTGGTTTCGGCGGCTCGCGGCCGACCCGCAGGCGCGCCGGTCGGAGGGACTCTGGGTGGCCGAAGGCGTGCGCCTCGCGGAGGAGGTGCTCCGGGCGGGGGTCCCCGTGCGCCTGTGGGCGCTGGAGAAGAGCTGGGGGATGGGCTCGGAGCGGGAGGCCGCGCTGCGGGCCTCGGCCGAGGCGCGGGGAGACGAGGTCGTGGAGGTGGGTCCGGAGGTGCTCCGTTCCCTCGCCGACACCCGAAGCCCCCAAGGCGTGCTCTGCGCGTTCGAGGCGCCGAGCTGGGCCCCGGAGGAGGTCGTCCGCGCCGGCGGGCCGGTCCTCGTCCTCGACGGCCTCCAGGATCCCGGAAACGTCGGCACCCTCGCCCGCTCCGCCGAGGCCGCGGGAGCGGCCGGCCTCCTCCTCACCAGGGGCTCCGCCGACCCGGGAAACCCCAAGGCGCTGCGCGCGTCCGCCGGCTCCCTCCTCCGCCTGCCCCACGCGTTCTGCGACGATCCGCTCCCCACGCTCTCGGCGGCCGGCCGGTCCCTAGCGACCACCGCGCTCGCCGGAGGGACGACTTACTTCGAAGCCGACCTCGCCCGGCCCTTCGCGCTCCTCATCGGCCGCGAGGGCTCCGGCGTCTCTCGGGACCTGGCGCAAAAGGCCGACCTCGTCCTCACGATCCCCATGGAGGGAGAGGTGGAGTCGCTCAACGCCGCCACCGCCGCCGCCGTGATCCTCGTCGAGGCGGCGAGGCAGAGGCGGCGGTTAGGTGTCGGGACTTCTTCCGAAACGGCATTGCCATAGTCCGGGGTTTCTAAAGAGAGCGGACGAACCTTGCCTCATCGACGTGAAAGCGCGCCTGGATCACCGACGCAGGCAAGTGGCCCGTGAGATCCTCGCTAGCTTCCGGTTCCTCTTCTGATCTGCGATACTTTGTGCTTGCCTGAACTGTGCTCCGGCGCTCCCACGGCCCTCGCCGCTGGAAGTACAGCCGGACGAGCAGCACGGATCGAAGCGAGCACCGCGAAGCGTCCAAAGACAGGAATGCCGGATGGCGTTGAAGGGCAAATCAATCCTGCTGATCGCGGTGAGCATGGCTTTGGTCGCCGCAGCGTCGTATCTCCTGATCGGGCGCGAAGGCTCTCCGCCCAAGACCGAATCAGTCGTCGTGGCCTATTCGCCCTTCGAGTCCGGAACGCTCTTCTACGTAGCCTGCGACACCGGTCTCTTCGCCCGCCACGGCATCCGAGTGGACCCGCGCAGGTACGATACCGGCGCAGGTTCGCTGGAGGGGATGGTCAACGGCCAAGCGGACATTACGGTCGGCGTCACCGAGTTCCCAATGGTCCGCCAGGCCTTGCGGAAGGCAAGGATTCGGGTGGTCGGAAGCATCGACAAGGCCGCGTACATCTATCTCATCGGGAGAAAGGACCGCGGGATCGAAAGGGTAGCTGACCTGGCGGGCAAACGCGTCGGGACGACTCAGGGAACGGTGGCCGAGTTCCATCTCGGTCGGTTTCTGGAGATCAACGGCCTGAGCATGTCGGACATCCGGGCGGTCAATCTCACGGCGCCCGAGGAGTGGGTGGGGGCCGTCCGGCGCGGAGACGTCGACGCGATCTGCACGGCCCAACCCTACGCGCATGAGCTGCAGAAGGCCCTCGGCGCCAACGGCGTGGCCTGGCCCGCGCAAGGCAGTCAGCCTCTCCACGGGTTGATCGCCGCAAAGGAGGACTGGATCGTTGGCAACCCTGACCTGCTGAGGCGATTTCTGCAGTCTCTGGCTGAAGCCGAGGACTATGCGATGCGCCATCCCGCGGAGACGAGGGCGATCCTACAAAGATGGCTCGGACTGGACGCTGCGTACTTGGACACCGCATGGTCTCAGAATCAGTTCGCCCTCTCGCTCGACCAGTCCTTGATCGTCGCGATGGAAGACGAAGCACGATGGATGATCCGGAACAAGCTCACGGCTGAAGAGCGCGTGCCGAACTTCCTGAACTACATTCACGCAGACGCCTTGAAGGCGATTCGGCCCGCTGCGGTCGCCATCATGGGGCGGTAGCAGCCTCATGACGATTCGGAACAAGCTGCTGATCGGCTCGGCAATCTCGACGGCACTGGCCGTCGCCGTGCTGGCGACGATTCTCTTCAATTCCCGCGAGATCGCCGCGCAGAATCGGAGTCGCACCTCCTTTCACCAGATTCTGAAGGCGGTCTCGGAACTCGACATCCTGACCTACGAATACGTTCTGCACCATGAGGAGCGCGCCCAGGAGCAGTGGCGCCTCATTCACGAATCCCTGCGGCCTCTTCTGGCTGCAGGAGCGGAGGCGGACGAAGACGCTCCCCTGCTGGCTCGTCTGGCGGCTAATGCCGGCGTGATCGCAGATGCGTTCTCCCACGCCGCATCGAGCTACGATCGGAAGCGGGAACTCCAACGGGATGGGGCTCCCCAGGAGCAGATCGCCGCCGCCGGCGCGATGGAAGACCGGTGGGTCGCTCAACTCATGATCGCCTCCCAGTCCATGATCAGCGACGCCTCCGTGTTGAGCGAGAAGGGCGGCATGAGGCTGCTGCGAGCCGAGTCCCGCGCCAGGAACTTGGCGTTGTCTGCCACGTTGAGCCTCGTCGCGTGCCTCTTGATCGTGTGGTTCGCCGTTGCGCGGTCCGTCACGGCCTCGCTGGGCAGACTCCATCAGGCAACGGACCGCATCGGCCTGGGCGACCTCAGCTATCGCATCGGGCTCGACAGCCGGGACGAGCTCGGCGCCCTCGCCCGTGCCTTCGACGGCATGGCGGAGAAGCTCTCCGCCGTGACCGTTTCGAGGGACAGACTTCTGGAGGAAGTCGCCGAGCGCGAGCAGGCCGAAGAAGCGCTGCAAAAGGCGCATGACGAGCTGACCCGAGAGGTGGAGGAGCGCACCCGGGAGGTGCGCCAGAAGGAAGTCCTGCTGAAGGAGGTCCACCACCGGGTGAAGAACAACCTCCAGGTGATCTCCAGCCTCGTCAACCTGCAGGCGGACGGTTCAGCAGATCAGACGGTACGCGAGGTCCTCAAGGACGTCACTGATCGCGTGCGCTCGATGGCGCTCGTCCACGAGAAGCTCTACCAGTCCGCCGACCTCGCCCGGATCGACTTTGCGGAGTACTCGCGGAGCCTGCTCGCCTATCTCTGGCGGTCCCAAGGGGCCGCGGCGGCCGACGTTCGGCTTGTTTTCGACCTGGCGCCGGTTTCTCTGCCGGTGGACACGGCAGTGCCTTGCGGATTGATCCTGAACGAACTCGCGGGGAACGCGCTCAAACACGCCTTCCCCCACCGAGGGCAGGGCCCGAGGAGCCGGAGTTCGTGTGAGGTCGTCGTGCAGCTCTCTTC
>JACRCS010000444.1 GCA_016218905.1 Deltaproteobacteria bacterium | reverse complement strand
TCGGGACGCCTGGCGGAGCACTACCTGTCCGGCGACGTGTGGCACACGGACGTCGCGCGCTTCGGGATCGACATCTGGATGACCACGACGGCCATCACGGGCGGGTTCAAGGTCTGCCAATCGTTTCTCGGCGCCAAGATCCACGATGTGAAAGACCCGGGCGTGGATTTGAGCGCCATGCTCACCCAGGTGGTCAGCTCCGTCTTCAGTTTGATGGAGGCGAACGAGGAGTACTGGAGCAAGGTGTACGCTTCGACGGCGGTGCCCCTCTTCGGCTTTGAGTACGCCGTGGGGCTCGAACCGATCCACGTCGACGTGAACCGGATGATCGTCCGGTTCGAGGCCGGACTGGGCGATCTCGCACCGGTCTGGAAGAAGGTGCTGGCCGAGGACACGTTCCAGGACGTCAAGGGGCTCGAAGGCCAGGACCACCAAGACTTTCGATTTCCCGCCGGCCTGTGGGTCCGCACCGTCTACGACCTGGCGCTGTCCTATCACCGGAAGGTGATCAACCGCGATCATCTGCTCAAGTCGCTCACGCCGCTCTACCTGGCGCGCACGGCCTCGTTCGTCCTGGAGACAGCCCACGCGACCGCCGAAGAGGTCGACGGAATTCTCGAGGATGTTTGTCGGGAGTACGAGACGAGGAAACCGCATCTCATCGCGCGATGGGAAGGCTGATCAGGGAGGTGGCCCATGCAGACTGCGTTCATGGAAACGATGATGACTACGCTGTCCAGGTTCTTTCAAGGGACGATGGAGTTCCTGCCCCGACTGTTGGCTGCCCTGGTCATCCTCGCGATCGGCTGGCTCGCAGCATGGGTCCTGAAGCTCCTCGTCCGGCGCGCGTTGGTCGTGGCCAGGTTCGACTCCTTCTGCGCCGAGACCGGCGCCACCCAGGTGCTCACCCGCGCCGACATCGTGGACTCGCCCTCGACCCTTGTGGGGCGGGTCGTCTTCTGGCTCGTCTTCCTGGTCTTTCTCATGGCGGGAGTGAGCGCGCTGGGGCTGGACGTCTTCAACCGCCTCATCGCCGAGTTCTTCCTGTACCTCCCCCGGGTCTTCACGGCGCTGGGGATCCTCCTGGTCGGGTTCCTGATCGGCAACTTCCTCTCTCGCGCCGTGCTGCTGGCGGCAGTCAACGCCAATTTTCCCTCGCCGCGCATGAGCAGCAACGTGGTGAAGATCCTGATCGGCATCCTGGCCTTCGCCATGGCCATGGAACAACTGCAGATCGCCAGCAGCATCGTCACCGCGGCGTTTGCGATCTCCTTCGGCGCCGTCATGCTCGGCTTGGCGCTGGCGTTCGGGCTCGGAGGACGCGGCGTGGCGCGACAGGTGTTGGAGAGGCAGTTCCTCGGGGAGAAGGAGGACAAGCCGGACGAGTTCTCGCACATCTGACGAGGCGCCGCCCTTCTCCTGAGGCCGCGGGCCAGGGAAAGGACGCCCGGCCCCTTGCCAGGCAGGCACCCGTCGAGTCTGAGTGCAGAAGTGCTGCCCGGCAGACCGACGAGCGAGAGAGAGGACGGTGGCCGCATGATCGAAGAGCAAGGCGACGCACGGAAGGAGTGCGAGAACACGTCCCTCGGACGACTGCCGCTCTCGATCGAGGAGGGCGCGCGGGTCTTTCGCCGCCTGGGGCTCGGGTCCGCCACGCTCCGCGAGTTCGTCGAGGCAGTTCGCCGCGAGGGCGGGTCGGCACGAGTGGGGGAGATCCTGGCAACGTCGCCCGACCGGGTCGTCGCACTCGTTCGCCGGGCGAGGCACCTCGTCGACGAGCCGCCGAGGCGCCGGCACACGAAGAACGGCAGTCGCGGCGCACCGTAGCCGTCTGCCGACATTTCGGGAAGAGCCAACGCGCCGACGCGGGCGGTAGGCGCCACAGGCCCCGGTGGGGTAGAGAGGAAGGCGGAACATGCCGCAGGCAAGAAAGAGGGTGGCGGAGTCAAAGGCACCGACCGAGGTCCGCAGGGCCCGGGCCCGCAAGGGCGCGGCGCAACCGGCACCGGCTTCCGGTCCCGGCAGCGTCGACCCGGAGGTGCGTCTTTCGATGAGCCAAGAGGCCGCCTACTACCGGGCGCTGGGGCGCGGCGCCAGCGCCGGGACCCCGGAGCAGGACTGGAGCGAGGCTGAGGCCGAGATTGACGGGATGCTCTCGGGGATGTCCGGGTGCGGCCACTGAAGAGGCGCAGTAGGTCTCTTTCAACAGGAAGCCCCTCTTCCTCCGCAACGTCGACCGCCGGTCCTCGCAGGGCGTACCTTCGCGGCGTTCGCCTTGACCTCACGCCGCGGAGACGGGACGGCTTCTGACCCTGACACCCCTGAGGCCCGGCCGCCCAGCCGGGTCTTCCCCTCGTTTTCTCTCGGTCACCCACCGCGTCTTTCGCCGGAGCTTTTCGCTTCCGCCTCGGCCGAGAACCGCCTCTTCGGTTACACTTCCGGCGAGTCCCATTCCTGAGGAGGAGCTGCGTGTTTCGGATCCGGCGCATCTACGACTGCGCGCTGCCCGTTGATCAGCAGGCTGTCGGCCAGGTGCAGGAGATCCTGCGGCAGCAGTTTCCGCTGATTGCCGAACAGGAGGTCGCGAAGCTCCCCGACCAGCTTCAGGACCCCCTGAAGCACCGGTTCCGATCGGTGCTCTTCGTCGCCGAGAACGCGCGCGGCAGGGTCAGAGGGTTCGCCCTGGTCCTGTACTTTGCGGAGCTCTCCTTCTGCTACCTCGACTTCCTCTCGGCGGCCCCGGGCGCCACCGGCGGGGGCGTCGGCGGCGCGCTCTTCCAACGCCTTCGGGAAGGGGCCAGGCAACTCGGCGCCAAGGGCGTGTTCTTCGAGTGCCTCCCCGACGATCCCGCGCTCTGCCGCGATCCCGCTCTGCTGCGCCAAAACGCGGCCAGGCTCCGGTTTTACGAGGCCTTCGGTGCCCGGCCGGTGATCGGAACGGCCTACGAGACGCCCCTCTGGCCCGGGGACGACTGCCCGCCGCTGCTGGTCTTGGACGGGCTCGACCTCGGGCAGCCCTTGCGCCGGAGCCGGGCCCGGGAGATCGTCCGGGCGATCCTGGAGTGCAAGTACGTGGGCGTGTGTCCGCCCGAGTATGTCGAACGCGTCGTTTCGTCGTTCACGGACGACCCGGTCCGGCTCCGCGCGCCGAAGTATGGGAGGGCGAGGCAGCCGGTCGAACCGACGGGGCACGGTGTGCCGTCGGACCAGCGGATTTCCCTCACGGTCAATGAGGGGCACGCGCTCCATCACGTAAGGGAGAGAGGCTACGTCGAGGCGCCGGTTCGGGTGGCCGTGATCCGGAGAGCGATCGAGAAGACCGGCCTCTTCGAGCCTCTCGCGCCCCGAAGGTTCTCCGAGCAGGTGCTCGCGACGGTCCACGACCGGGCGTTCGTCCGGTACCTGAAGACCGTGTGCGAGAAGGTGGGCGCGGGCCCGTCGGTGTACCCCTATGTGTTCCCGATCCGCAACGCGGCGAGGCCCCCGAAGGAGCTCCCGGTTCGCGCCGGCTACTACTGCATCGACACGTTCACCCCCTTGAACGCGAACGCCTATCGGGCGGCCCGAGGTGCCGTGAACTGCGCCCTGACCGCCACAGGAGAGGTGCTCCGGGGCCGTAGGCTCGCGTACGCCCTCGTGCGCCCTCCCTCCCATCACGCCGAGCGTCGCGCCTTCGGCGGATTCTGCTACTTCAACGCCACTGCCATCGCCGCCGAGAGGCTGAGTCACCAGGGCCGGGTCGCGGTGCTCGATGTGGACTCCCACCACGGCAACGGGACCGAGCGGATCTTCTACGGGCGCGCCGACGTCTTCACCGTCTCCCTGCACGGCCACCCGAGCTTCGCCTACCCCTACTTCAGCGGGTTCGCCGACGAGCGGGGCGAGGGGGAAGGCGAGGGGTTCAACCTGAACGTTCCCCTCCCCGAAACCCTGGACGGAGCCGCGTACCGTGACGCCCTCGCCGAAGCACTGCGGCGCATCCGACGGTTCGACCCCTCCTTCCTCGTCGTGGCGCTGGGGCTCGACACCGCGCGGGGAGACCCCACCGGCACCTGGGGGCTCACGTCCGGAGATTTCCACGCCAACGGGAAGCTGATCGGATCCCTGCGGCTTCCGACCCTGGTGTGCCAGGAGGGCGGCTATCGGATCCGGACCTTGGGAACCAACGCAGCCAGCTTCTTCTCAGGGCTGTGGGAGGGCACGTTCGGTGCCCTGGGGCGGCGGGCCGCTCTGCCGAGAGGAGGGGAGCCGTGAGCGTGGACCTGGAGAGTTGGCTCACGGATCCGTCGGTGCGCCGAATGATGGTCCTGGGGACGGGCCTGGCCGTGCTCTGGATCGCGTCGCGGCTGGCCCGCAGATGGCTCTTGCGCCACGTCCAGAACGTCGACACCCGCTATCGCGCCCGGAAGATCGTCGGATTCGTCACCTACGCCGCGGCAATCGTCTTCGCATCCACCCTCTTCAGCGCTAATCTCCGCCAGCTCACCCTGGCCCTCGGGGTGGCCGGCGCCGGCATCGCGTTCGCCCTTCAGGAGGTGATCGCGAGCGTCGCCGGGTGGGCGGCCGTAGCCTTCGGAGGGTTCTACGACGTGGGCGACCGGGTGCAGCTCGGGGGAATCCGGGGCGACGTAATCGACATCGGCGTGCTGCGCACAACCCTGATGGAGTGCGGCGAATGGGTCCGGGGCGACCAGTACAACGGCCGGATCGTCCGGGTGGCGAACAGCTTCGTGTTCAAGGAGCCGGTGTTCAACTACTCGGCCGATTTCCCGTTTCTCTGGGACGAGGTGGTGGTGCCCGTGCGGCACGGCAGCGATCCGGGCCTCGCGCGCGAGTTGATCGACCGAGCAGTCCGGGCCGTGGTGGGCGGGTACGTGCCTTACGCCACCTCGGCCTGGGAGAAGATGGTGCGCAAGTACCGGATCGAAGACGCGAGGATCGAGCCCATGGTGACCCTGATCGCAAACGACAACTGGCTCGAGTTCACGGCGCGCTACGTCGTGGACTTCAAGCGCCGGCGCTCGGTGAAGGATGAGATCTTCACGAAGCTTCTCGACCTCTTCGGGGCCACTGCCGGGCGGGTGTCGTGGGCGTCGGCCACCTTCGAGCTCACGACCGCGCCGCCACTGGCGGTGAATCTTCGGGGCAGCCCCGAAGAAGGGAAGGCGCCGTCGTGAGCCCCGGTCGCCACCGTCTCCGGCGCTTCGCTCCGGGCCTGTTGCTGGCCGCCTCGCTCGGGCTGGCCGCTCCTACCACTCCGGCCGTGGCCGTGGACACCGCGCCCGGCCCGCCCCCGGCCCAATCGGCCCCGGTGCCCTCGGCCATGGACACGGAAGGCCTGCGGCAAGAGACCGACGCGCTCAAGGCCCTGGTGGACGGGCGCCTGCCTGAAACGTCCGGAGTCGCCGCGTTGTTCGAGGTGGACGTCACGGACAAGAACGCCGTAGAGGCCCGGAAGGCAGCCCTGCGCGCCGAGATCCTCGACCTCGAAGCGAAGGTGCAGGAGCTGTCCCGGCCGGTGGCGCCCCCTTCCCCGACGAAGGGGAAGAAGGGAGAGAAGACAAGGAAGACCAAGAAGGCGAAGAGGATAGCCAAGGGGGAGCAGCCCGCCGCGCCGCCGAGCCCGGAGGCCGAGGCCGTGGCCCTAAGACTGGAGCGCGCACGGCTTCGACTCGCCTTTCTTTCCAAGGCGCCCGAGGAACGCGCCGCCCTCGTGGAGAGCGATCAGCGGCGCCTGCGGATCGCGGCCGAACAGCAGGCTGCCGCCGAGGCCCGGGCCGCGGCCGAGGCGGCGGCCCGGAGGGCCGAGGGGGCCCGTCAGGCAGCGCTGGAGCAGGCCCGCCTGGCGGCCACGGCCGCAGCCAAGGACCTTGCGACCGAGCGGGCGCGGGTCGAGGCAGCGCGGGGCCTCCTGGCGAGCCTCGGTTCGGAGCTTGCAGTCCAGGCCCAGCGCAGCGGCGATGAGGCGGCCGCCGTGCTTCGAAAGGACGAGGAGCTCGAGCGCCGCGCCAAGGCCCCGGGCCTCACGGCCGAGGCCGCCGACGGCCTCTACGACGAGGTGGTGTCGCTCCTGGTGGAGAATCGGCGGCGCCTGGCCGAGGCCCTTGACCGCCTCGAGGCACCGAGCCGGCTCGTGCCCTTCACGCCGGCGCTCGATCTGGAGAGCCCGCGCTTCCAGGGCCTCCCGGAGCGGGCCGACCTCCTGGCCTCCGTTGAGGCCGTGCGCCGCGAGGCGGTCCAGTTCCAGGCCACCGAGCGAGACACCCGCCGGCGAGAGGCCTCGGCCCTGGTCCGGGCCGTGGAGATTGCGAACCAGCTGCGGATCGACCTGATCCCCCGGCTCTCGCCTGCCAAGAGGGGCCTCGTGCTGGGGCTGACGAGGGAGGGGCTCGAACAGCTGAGACGAGAGCTCACGCACGTTGTGCTCATGGCTCGTTGGTATCCCCGGAGTCGGGTCGAGGTGTGGGATTCGCTGCGTGGAAAGGTTCGAGACCTCTTCGCCGTGGGAAGAGCCAGCTGGGCTGCGGTGCAGCTCCTGGCCCTGATCGGGGTGACACTCCTGGCACGGCGTCGCTACCGAGTGTGGCTCCGGGTGCTGCGGGGGGCGGTGGTTTCCCGGGTGACGAATCGGAACCTGAGCCTCCTGGCCGACCGCTGGCTTCGCCTCGCCGCCGCCGTGGCCGGTGACGCGGGCCTGCTCGCCTTCCTCTATGTCTTCTTCCACCTGCTCGGCGCGCGGGGCGTGCCCGAGGTCGAGGTGGCCAGGGCCCTGGCGCTTGGGTTTGCTTGGTACCGCTTGCTGAGCGCCACGGCGCACCACGCCGTATCGACTGCCGCCGGCTCCCGCCGGGCCGTGTCGGACGACCTGAGCCGCCGGATCCTCCGGTCGGTCCGGCTCGTGGGCCGGTATGGCTTCGCGGTGTACGTCCTCCTGGTCCTGTCCCAGCAGGTGTTGGGTCGGGGCTATCTGTACACCATCGTGGTCCGCTTCTTCTGGGTCGGGGCCTTTCCTCTGGGGCTGGTGCTGGTCCAGCGGTGGCGCGCCGACATCGCGGCTGCGTACCTGCGGCTGTACCCGAGCGGCCGGATCGCGCGCGCCGTGGAAGCCACCCGGGACCGACCCCACGGCTTCTTCGTGGCCGTCGCCGCCTTCGGTGCGGTAGCGGCTCGCGGATTCGTCTTCTACGGCCAGGAGACGATGTTGCACTTCGATCAGACCCGGCGAGCCCTGGCGTTCCTGTTCCGCCGCCGCCTCGAGAAGCAGGCCGAGACCGTGGGGCTCGGCACCGTGGACGTGACCGTGCTGGCGCCCGCTCTCCGCGACGCCTTCGCCGAGGGTCCGGTCCGGCCCGAGCTCTCAGTGCCGCACTTCCCGGGTCTGGAGGACGTACGGGCGAGCGTGGCCCGCTGGCGGGCGGGAGGTGCCGGCGCCGCAGTGGCCCTCGTGGGAGAGCGGGGGGTCGGCAAGACCTCGTGGCTCGACGAGCTCGAGCGCCGCGAGGGGAATGGGTCGGCCGTCCGGGTGACGCTGGAGGAGCGCGCCACCACCACGAGAGCCGTTTGCCTCGTTTTGGCCCGAGCGCTGGGGCTCGGCGAACCCGACACCGTGGACGACCTCGTGGCCGCCGCCCAGGAGGCGCCGGCACGGGTCGTCCTTCTCGATCACGGCCAGAACCTCCTGCTCCGGGCACCCGACGGGGTTCAGGGGTACGAGGCGTTCACCGAGATCGTCGCCCGGACTTGGGGGCGGCTCTTCTGGGTGTGCGCCTTCTCCAAGTATGCGTGGGAGCACCTGGAGAGCGTCTATCGAAGCCGCAACCTGTTTCGCGCGTTGCTGCAGCTTGCCCCCTGGCCCGAGGAGGCGATCGGAGAGCTGATTGACCACCGGATGACCGAGGCGGGGTTCCGGGCCTCCTACGAAGACTTGGTGATCGACCGGATGGACGGCACCGAGTTCATGAGCGAGGTGATCCGGACCGGGGAGCGGTACCGGCGGCTCCTCTGGGATTACGCCGACGGAAGCCCCCGCGTCGCAGTCCACTTCTGGCTGCGCTCGCTCGTACCCGACGCTGGCAACGTGGTACGGGTCCGGCTCTTCGCAGCACCCTCGGCCGACGAGCTCGAGACGCTCCACGAGCAGTCCCGCTTCCTCCTCGCCGCCGTAGTGACCCACGAGAACCTGACCCTGGAGGAGGCCGCCCGGGTGCTCCGCTACCCCCGCTACGTCTGTGAGGCGACCCTGAACTACCTGGCGGCCCAGGGGTTCGTGGAGGAGCACGGGGGGAGGCACCGGATCACGGTCCACTGGAACCGCGCGGTGCTGCGCTTCCTGCGGCGCAAGCACCTCCTGTTCTCCTGAGCGAGGCACGAGCCATGGCCGAGACCATCGGGGTCCTCAGCTTCATCAACGTGGGCGGGCTGATGACCGCCCTGGTTGTGCTCTCAGTTACTTGGACCATCGGGCACCTCCTCCCTGGGTTCTTCAACCGGCTCGGAAACCGGTTCACGCACCGGCGGCTGGTGCTCCAGCAGGTCGGCACCTTCGTGCGCTTCGTGGTGTACGTGACCGGGGCGACCGTGGCCCTGGTGCTCTCCCTGAATCTCTCCCGTGAGCTTGTGCTCGCCCTGAGCGGGAGCGTAGCGGTCACCGTGGGGTTCGCGCTGAAGGACCTCGCCGCCTCGGTAATCGCCGGGCTCATCGTCCTCGTCGATCGGCCGTTCCAGGTCGGGGATCGGGTCACTTTCGGAGGATACTACGGCACGATCACGTCGATCGGGCTCCGGTCGGTGCGGCTCGTGACGCTCGACGACACGCTGATCACCATCCCCAACAACAAGTTCCTCACCGACCTGTCTGCCAGCGCCAACGCCGGCGCGCTCGACATGCTCGTGCAGATGGACTTCTACGTCGGGATCGACCAGGACGTCGCCCGGGCGAAGCAGATCGTGGCAGACGCCGTCACGGCCACCCGGTATGCCTTCCTCCAGAAGCCCTGGACCGTGCTCGTCAACCAGGTCACCCTCGAGAGCTACTTCGCCGTGCGCCTTCGGGCCAAGGTCTATGTGCTCGATGTAGTGTACGAGAAAGCCCTGGAGACCGACGTCACCGAGCGGGTGCTCGAGGGGTTCGGCCGGGCCGGGCTCCAGCCGCCGGCCGTGCTCCACCGTTCCCTTCCCCCGCTCGACCCGGGCGCGACGGTGTGAGGACCCTCACACGAAGGTCGTGAAGACGAGGGCCCCCCGCCATTTCGCAAGCGGTTGACGCACATCAACCGGGCCGCGGTTTGCGACTTGTGCCGGGAGCTGCTAAGGTGGGCCCCGGTGTCACGTTGGCCGACGGTGTTCGGCCATTTCTCCTCTTCTCGTTACCGACCGAAACGGCCCGCTCCCTCGACGACGAGATCACGACATCGAGGCTGTCGA
This sequence comes from Deltaproteobacteria bacterium, assembly GCA_016218905.1. The sequence continues at coordinate 4,615 of JACRCS010000444.1, read as the reverse complement.
GGCCGCGTGATGTGTAGCCTCGCGGGGCGGGCTGGCGCCTTCCGTTTCTGCGTATCGATTCGGGATATGGGACGTCGGCGGGATCCCCTCTTGTGCTCGGTGCGAACGAAAGGAGACAGCTGCGATGAGCGACTTCTTTCAGGGCGGCGCGATCACAACCTTTCATGACTTCGGCCAACCGGACTACGACCGACTGGAGGCAGAGCTGGCCGCCTTCGCCATCCTGCGGCCCCTGGCACTGGTGCTCCCCTCCCTCCATTCCGAGCTTCGCGGCCCCGCCCTGCCCGGGATTCTCGACGAGCTCTCCCAGGTCCGCTACGTGTCCCGGGTGGTGGTGTCGTTGGGAAGCGCCGACGCCGCGCAGTTTCGCGAGGCGGTCCGGTTCTTCTCCCGGCTGCCCCAGCCCGTGCGGATCGTCTGGAACGACGGGCCGCGGATGCAGCACCTCAAGACCCTGATGCGCGACCACAACCTCTTTCTCGGCGAGCCCGGCAAGGGGCTCGCGGCCTGGATGGCGTGCGGCTACGTGCTCAGCGATCCGAGCCTGCGCGCCGTCGCGCTTCACGACTGCGACATCGTGACGTACGACCGCATCCTCCTCCACCGGCTGGTCTACCCCATCCTGAACCCGCTCCTCGACTACGAGTTCTGCAAGGGCTTCTACGCGCGGGTCAGCGGGCGACTCTACGGCCGCGCCACGAGGATCTTCGTCACGCCCCTGGTCCGCGCGCTCCAGAAGATCCTCGGGCACACGCCCTACCTCACCTACGTCGACAGCTTCCGCTACCCCCTTTCGGGGGAGTTCTGCATGAACGCCGACGTCGCCCGGATCAACCGGATCCCGTCCGACTGGGGTCTGGAGGTCGGCACCCTGTCCGAAGTGTTCCGCAACTACTCGACCCGTCGGATCTGCCAGGTGGATCTAGGGATCAACTACGAGCACAAGCACCAGGAGGCCGGCATCGACGACCCGGGAAAAGGCCTGATGCGTATGGCGCGGGAGATCGCCCTGGCCGTATTTCACGCCGTGGCGGCCGAAGGAACGGAGCTTTCCACCTCCTTCTTCCGCACGCTGCGGGCCGCCTACCTGCGTTGTGCCCAGGACGCGATCCGGCAATTCGCCGACCTCTCGGCCTTGAACGGCCTGGCTTACGACCGCCACGCCGAGGACGTCCTGGCCGAGCAGTTCGTCCGGATGCTGGAGTCGGCTGGGGAAGACTTTCTCCGGAACCCCTTCGGCTCGCCCCAGATTCCCAACTGGAACCGCGTGCGCTCGGCTATCCCCGACATCTTCGACCGGATCCGCTCCGAGGTGGATGCGGACAACGACGCGTGAATCCGAGAACGGAGCCGACCCGACAAGGACAGGAACGATGAAGACGTCTGCCCTCGCAATGACCCTGGCCGCCTTGACAGTGCTCGTGGCGCTCTGTTCGGCGAGCTCCGCCCGCACTGCAGTGCGCTGGAGGGGGCCTGGCGGCTGGGGAGCGGAGGAACCGTTTTGCCGACTCTACGACCCGAACCGCCTCGAGACGCTCCGCGGTGAGGTCCTTCGCGTCCAACGCGTCACTCCTCTCAACGGAATGTCGCTCGGCATCGCCCTCCTCCTGGCGGACGGAAAGAAGACGATCCCCGTCCACCTGGGGCCCCTCTGGTCTCTGGACCACCAAGAGATCCGCATCGCCCCCTCCGACAAGGTGGAGGTCAGGGGCTCCCGCGTGCTCCTCCGCGGAAGACCCGCCATTCTGGCCGCCCTGGTCATCAAGGGCGAACGGGTCCTGAGACTCCGCGACGAGGACGGCCTCCCGGTCTGGAGCGGGTGGAGGAGGCTTCGCACATCCGATGAGGGCCCGCGCGGCTCCGGCCGACCGGCAGGGGTCATTCCCGCGAATCCCTAGCACGGCCTCCCGCACCTCCCGCCACCGCGGTTGCACGCAACCCCGGCACGCCGGCCATCCGGCGCCGGAAGCCGCGGGGTCGACGCCGTTTTTCACCCTTCTCCAAGAGAGGTTCGTCATGACCGAAGACCCGCTCACCGGAACCGGGTTGCCTCCCTTCTCGGTGAGGGACTGTGCTCATACGGCTCTGGCCACGGGCATCCACGCCGAAGACCTCAAGGAGCTCCGAGACGGCCTCGCGCGGGCGCCCCTGGGGAGCCTCTACCAGCACTTCTGGGCCCGATTGCTCCGGCCGCAGTTCGACGAGCCCGAGTACAACAACGACTTTGCCTCCTGGGCCTACCACGGCCTTCATGACAAGGTCCTGGCCGAGCGCCTGGCGGTGATCGATCCCGCCGGCTTCGAGGGGCTGGAGTCCCTGCGGCAGGAGGTGATCGAGGTGCTCGAAGAGCGCCTCGACGACGGCCCCTCTGCCTCGTGGTCCAACGCCGATCAGCCCTTCTTCTTCGTTCAGTCCCAGATCGTGGTCTTCGACACCGGTCTGAGGCTGAGTTCACCCTCAGAGCTCGCGTCGGCCGTTGCCGAGCTCTCCACGGGGAGCATCTTCTACCACTTCATCGACGCGCGGCGCCGCACGCCCGACCGCCGCGACGACTTCGCCTTGTGGCTCTCCGCCTTCGGCGAGCCCTGTGCGTCGGTGGCGCAGGAACTGGCCCGGGTGGATCCCTACTTCTCGTCGCTCAAGGAGGTCCGCCGCATCCTCGCCGACATCCTGGGCCGGCACTGCGGCCGGGAGACGGACCAATGAGCGATCTCCTTACGAGGTACGAAGCCGTCGTGGGCCCCGACGTCGTGGCCCACATCCGTCAGCTCGCCGAGCCCCTGCGGGGCGCAAAGATCGTCCACGTCAACTCCACCCGCGAGGGCGGCGGGGTCGCCGAGATCCTGCGGATGCTGGTGCCGCTCCAAGCGGCCCTGGGGCTCGATGTGCGCTGGGAAGTGATCACCGGCCCGGAGGACTTCTACCAGTGTACCAAGGCCTTCCACAACGCCCTCCAGGGAAATCGGGTCGTGGTGGGGGATGACCTGCTGCGCGTCTACGAGGATGCGAACCGACAGGCCGCGGAAGCGCTGGGCGGCGTGCTCGCGGACGCGGACTTCGTCTTCATCCACGACCCGCAGCCGGCGGCCCTTCTCGGCTCGTTCCCCGAGCGGCGCGGCAAGTGGGTGTGGCGCTGTCACATCGACGCGAGCCGCCCGTACCGGGCCGTGTGGAAGTATCTCCGTCAGCTCGTGGCGCCCTACGATGCCAGCATCTTCTCCCTGCCCGACTTCGCCCAGCCCTTACCCCACCCCCAGTACCTGATCGCGCCGAGTATCGATCCCCTGAACGAGAAGAACCTCGAGCTGCCCGAGGCGGAAGTCCGGGGCGTGTTCGACGAGTTCGGACTGGACCCGGAGGTCCCGCTGATCGTGCAGGTCTCGCGTTTCGACCGCTTCAAGGACCCCATCGGCGTGATCGAGGCCTATCGCCTGGTGCGGCCGTTTACGCCGGTCCAGCTCGTGCTGGCCGGCGGGGGGGCCTCCGACGATCCGGAGGGGGAGGCGGTGCTGCAGGACGTGCGACGGGTCGCCGCGGACGACCCGGGCATCCACGTGCTGGTCCTCCCACCCGACGCTCACCGCACGATCAACCGACTCCAGCGCGCGGCTGACCTTGTGCTCCAGAAATCGATCCGCGAGGGGTTCGGGCTCACCGTGGCCGAGGCCCTCTGGAAGTCGAAACCGGTCATCGGCGGGGACACCGGGGGCATCCGGCTCCAGGTGGTGAACCACTACACGGGCTTCCTCGTGCGGACGCCCGAAGGTGCGGCGCTTCGCATCCGCTACCTCCTCCACCGCCGCGACCTTCTGCGGGAAATGGGGGACCGCGCGCGACGCTTCGTCCGGGAGAACTTCCTGATCACCCGCCACCTGCGCGAGTACCTGACGCTGATGGTGTCGCTCCTCCACGGCAACTTCGAGCGCATCGAGGTGGGGCAGTGACGCCGTCCGGTCGATCCACCGAGGCCGTCTCCCGGCCGCCGATCGGGCCTACGAAGCGGCGCAGCGCCTGGGAGTTCCGAGTCTGGGCACCCTTGTGCGGCCGGGTCGAGCTCGAGTTCATCCGACCCGGCGGGCCGGTGGTGCCCCTGGAGCGCGAAGAGAGGGGCTACTGGCGAGCGAGCATGGCCGGCCTCGAACCGGGAACGCTCTATCGCTACCGCCTCGACGGAGCAGACGGCCTCCCGGACCCGGCCTCGCACCTTCAGCCGCACAACGTCCACGGGCCTTCGGCCCTGGTGGACCACGACGCTTTCGTCTGGACGGACCGGCTGTGGAACGGCCTGCCCCTGGAGCGCTTCGTCCTCTACGAGCTCCACGTGGGCACCTTCACCGCCGAGGGCACCTTCGACGCCGTCGTGCCCCGCCTGCCGGAGCTTCTCGACCTGGGGATCACTGCCCTGGAGCTCATGCCCGTGGCCCAGTTCCCAGGGAAGCGCAACTGGGGGTACGACGGGGTAAACCCCTTCGCCGTGCAGGCCTCCTACGGCGGCCCCGACGGGCTTAAGCGGCTCGTGGACGCCTGCCACGGCATGGGCCTCGCCGTGGTCTTGGACGTCGTGATGAACCACCTGGGCCCCGAGGGGAACTACCTGGGCCGCTTTGGGCCCTAC
>JACRCS010000442.1 GCA_016218905.1 Deltaproteobacteria bacterium | reverse complement strand
TCGACGTCGCGGGCGACGTCTGCGAGACGGGGGACATCCTCGCCGCCGACCGCTTCCTCCCGAGGCCCGCGGCCGGCGCCCTCGTCGTCTTCCTCGACGTGGGCGCCTACGGGTTCGCGATGGCAAGCGAGTACAACGCCCGGCCGCTCCCGGCCGAGGTCCTCGTCGATGGCGACGCGGTCCGCGTCATCCGCCGCCGCGGGACGTTCGAGGAGCTGCACCGGACCGAGCCGGCGATGATTCGCGAATTCTGAGCCGGAGCGGTTTGGCTTTCGCGATCCGCGCTCCGGCGTGATCCACCGGGAAGGACACCTTCGGGCGCCTCGGGGGGCCCGAGGTCGTTTCCGGTCGTCGCCCTCCTCAGAGCATGTCAGGTCGGCAATGCGACACCCGTCCGGCAGCTCGCGGTGAAACCGCCGGTCCCGTCGCGTCCGGTCGCGGCCGGCCGCCGCATTCGACTCCGTCAGCGACACGGCCCGCCGGGTTGTGCCCGGTCCGGTGCGTTGCGATAGGATCTCGGCAACACGGGCATCAGGGTGGATACGGGGCGGCCGGCGGCCGTCTCTGGCGGGCAGGAGGTATCGATGCGTCTTTCGATCGCACCATTCGTCGTCCTCGCGGCATTCCTCGTCGAGCTTCCTGGCCAGGCCCAGGCGCCCTTGACTCCGGCTCTCGGGGAGCCGATTCCCTACACCGGCCCACGAACGATCCCGAACTTCGCCCTCCTCGGGGCTCCGAAGGAAAGGGCGAACGAAGGCGAAGCCACCCACGAAGGGAAGAAGTACTGGGAGGCTCGCAGGGAGTGGGAGGAGCTCGAGCGGGCCGAGCTGCCGGCGGCGTCGATCCTCCGATCGGTCGCGGAGGAGGTCTATCGCGAGCGACTGCAGTACCGCACGCAGGATGGCCGGCCCCAGCCGCTGAACGCGACGCTGGCCGCCGTGGGGTGGAAGTCCCTCGGGCCGACGACCGACGCCGGCCGCGTCCGCGACTACGCTTTCACGCGCGACGGATCGAAGCTCTATGTCGCCACGGCGAACGGCGGCATCTGGCTCCTGACACGCCAGGGTGGTGCGGGCGCGGACTATGGCAACCCCGTCAATCTGACCGACGACCTGCCGCTCCTGACCTTCGGGACCGTCGCCGTGGCCCCTTCCAACCCGAACGTCGTCTACGCGGCGACGGGCGAGCAGGCGCCAGGAAGCGGAACCCTGGTGGGCGGCCTGGGGACTCTTCGATCGGCGGATGGCGGGTCGACGTGGAGCTTCAACACCGCCTCCGTCACGGGCGGGGCCTCCACCGTCGTCCCGTCTCCGTACTCGTACGATCTCGACGTCCATCCTTCGAACCCCGACGAGGTCCTCCTCGGAACGGCGGACGGGATCTTCCGATCCACGGACGGCGGCCGCACCTGGGTGAATCGTCTTCCCTCTACCGGCGCGGATTCGTACCACTCGGTCGAGCTCCGCCGCCAGGGCGTGAACTTCGCCCGCAGCCCCGCCAATCCGAGCGTCGTCTGGGCCGGCCTGTGGGGTGGGCTCGGCCGCTCGAGCGACGGGGGCGAAACCTGGCAGGTGCTCTTCGAGGACATCGCCCAGCAGGTCGGGTTCAACGGCATCCCCATCCGATCCCTCGTCGCGATCGCCCCCTCCAACCCGAACAGGCTCTACTGGCTCGTCGCCGGGTACGACTTCAGCAACGGCTACTCTCAGGTCGGCCTCTTCCGGAGCGACGACGGCGGAACGAGCTGGAACGCGGCGCTCGGTCCCCCCTCCGGCCAGGGGTACCCTCTCATCGCCGGAACGCAGGGTTGGACCTTCCTGGGGATGGCCGTCGACCCGACGAACCCCGACCGGGTGATCGCGGGCGGACTCGATACGTGGCGGTCCGACAACGCGGGCCTCAGCTGGACGCAGATCTCGCAGTGGAACCTCCCCGAGCGCACCCCTCAGTTCTGCCACGCCGACGTCGACGTCATCGCCTTCGAGCCGGGCCTGCCGAACTTCTGGATGGGGACCGACGGCGGGCTCTTCCGTTCGACGAACGGGGGCCGCTCGTTCATCTGGAAGAACGACGGCGTCGTCGCCCGGATGTTCTCCTCGCTCGCCCAGCACCCGACGGACCCGTACCGCCTCTACGCGGGGACCCAGGACAACGGGACGATGAGGCTCTCTGGCGACAGCACGAGCGCGTGGAAGCGGATCTTCTATGGCGACGGCTACGACTGCGCCGTGAACTACCAGGACCCGAACATCGTCTACGCGACCAACTACAACGGCTATACCTCGCGCGCTGACGACGGTGGCGAGAGCGAGGAGTCGTTCCGGCTGACGACCTGTCCCGCCGATGCGCAAACCGACGACCAGTGCACCGTCCCGCCGGTCACTTCGTTTCGCTCCCGCCTCGCGATGGACCCGGTCGACCCCCGCGTCCTCTACACGATGACCGACCGGATCTATCGGACGTCGAACGGGGCAGCCACCGCCTCCGACTGGCAGCCCGTCTTCGCGGAGTACTTCTGCTCCGACGGGATCTCGACCCAGCCCTGCCCGAGCGTGCAGAAGAGCTATGCGAGCTGTTCGTCCATCTCGATCAACCCGCG
>JACRCS010000441.1 GCA_016218905.1 Deltaproteobacteria bacterium | reverse complement strand
CGGGTAGAGCGTTTGGGCGCAATCCGGACAGAGCCCATGGCTGAATTCCGCGTCGGAGTGCATGCTGAGATAGGACTCGATCTGCTGCCAGTATCCCTGGTCGCTGCGGATCTTCTTGCACGACGAGCAGATCGGCAGGAACCCGCGGAGGGTCTTGACCTCGCTCAGGGTTCGCCGCAGCTCCTCGATCAGCCGGGCCTGGTCCTGCTCGGAGCGCTTCCGGCTCTCCATCATCTCGTTGAAGACGCGCGCCAGCTGACCGACCTCGTCGTCGGTGGCGATTCGGACCGGCAGCTGTGTTTCGCCCCGGCCGAAGGTCTCGGCGGCCCCGGCCAGCGTGAGCAGCGGCCGCGTGATGACGCGTGCGAAGGCGGTGGAAACCGCGATTCCGGCGAGGAGCAGCACGACCCCGAGAGAGAGCATCAGCAGGACGATCTCGTTGACGTCCCTGCGAATCGCCGTCAGAGACAGGCCGAGGTGCAGCTCGCCGATCTGTCCCCGCAGCAGCGGGACGCTGACGTCGAGGACCGGGCCCTTGTCGGTGGACAGCTCCCGAACGAAGGGCCGAACCGGGTCCTTCGGGTGCGGCTCCTTGAGACCCGGCGGGACGCTCTCGTCGAACGTGTGGGCGAGCTCGCGACCCTCCTCGTCGACCACGAAGCCGTAGACGAAGCTCTCGTCCGCGGCCTGGAGGTCCTTCAGCATCATCGTCACTTCGAAGTAGTGTTCGGTGATCACCGAATTGACGGCGTCGTTGGCCACTTTTCGCGCGATCGCGACACCCGTCTCCTGGAGCATGTCGACGAGCTTCCTGCGGATGACCGTCTGGGCGAAGACGACCATCAGCAGGCCGAGGAGCAGCGCCAGCGCGCTCACGCCGAAAAAGAACTTCCTGCGGATGCTGTTGAAAGGCACGTTCCCCTACTTCCCGGCCTCTTGCCGGGAGACCCATGACTGCATCTCCCGCACGGAGTCGTAGGCGCTGTCCGGGATCACGACGAACCGGTCGATCCGCATCTTCCGCAGGATCGCCTGGCCCTTCGGATCGGCGTGGGCGTTCAGAATGGCCTGGCGGAGCTTCTCCTTGAGCTCCGGCGCCAGGTCGCGGCGCACCACGACCGGCGGGATGGCGTAGGGCGGGGACTTCTCGAGGATGCGCGTCTTCGCGGTGAGCTCCGGGCTCGTCGCGGCGAGGTACTCCCAGATCAGGCTGTCGACGGACGCGGCGTCGACGATCCCCTGCGCGACCGCCTTGATCGACTTGTCGTGAGACCGGGTGAAGATGATCTCCTTGAAGAACGACGCGGGCGTCTCGTTCATCCGCGCCAGCATGTAGGTCGGTACCAGCTTGCCGGTGTTGGAGAGCGGGTCGGTGAACGCGAACCGCGCACCCCGCAGCTCCGTGAAGGCGCGGCAGGCGCTCTCCTTCCGGACGATGATGTAGGAGTAGTAGACGGTCGCCCCGTAGGCCTGGGGCGCGGCCAGCAGCTCGAGGCCGAATTGCTCGTGCCCGTAGACATAGGGGCCGCTGCAGACGAAGGCCACCTCGAGCTGGCTGCTCCTGAGCATGTCGTTGATCTCGGCGTAGCCCTCGCGGTCCACGTACTGGACCTTCGTCCCGATCTTCTCCTGGATGTAGCGCAGGAAGTCGCGGTAGTAGCCCATCCCTTCCTTCGGCGTGATCATGCCGCCGACCGCGAAGCGCACCGGCCTGGCGTCCGGATGCGCCACCTCGACCGCCGGCCGGGCGCTCTCGAGCTCGATCCTCCTGGGCTCCTCCCGCTGGCACCCGGCGTTCCAGGCCGAGAACGAGACGACCAGGAGGGCGCCGCAGGTTGTCCTGGACATGGAACACCCCTTTCTCATGGGCTTCGTCTTTCGGGTCGCCACGGGCGTGGGCTCGCCCGCTCGAGCGAGTCGACTGTTTCCTTCCATGACCCTGCCGGCAGTTCGTCGAACGGCGTCCGGGCGACGTTCGGGACGTGCCGGCGGATCATGAGGATTGCGCCGCGGCGGGCAGGTCGGCGGTCTCGAGAAGGTACGGGGTGCCGCCGCCTGGCGGGTGGCAGATCTCCAGGAAGAGGCGGACCAGGTCGGTGGCGAACTGGGTGCCCGAGCCGCGCGCGATCTCGGCCAGCGCCGCCTCCTGGCTCAGGGCGGGGCGATACGCGCGCGACGAGGTGATCGCGTCGTAGGTGTCGGCGATCGCCACGATCCGCGCCCCGAGCGGGATCTCCTCCCCCGCGAGGCCCGCAGGGTAGCCGCTCCCGTCGAAACACTCGTGGTGGTGCCTTACGATCGGGAGCGCCGCCCTGAGGAAGTCCAACGGCTCGATGATCTGCACACCGCGGTCCGGGTGGGTGCGGATCGTCGCGAACTCCTCCGGGGTCAGCCGCCCGGGCTTGCGCAGGATCGTGTCCTCGATGCCGATCTTTCCGACGTCGTGGATCAACCCGGCCAGCCGCAGCGTTCTCACGTCCTCTTCGGGCAGCTCGAGGCGAGCGGCGATGGCCACCGCGATCTCCGTGACGCGCCGTGAATGGCCCGCCGTGTAGGAGTCGCGCTGCTCGAGGACGTTGACCATCGTCCGCAGCACGTTCAGGGAGTTCTCCTGCAGGCGCAGGTTTTCCTGGATCAGCGCACGGTGGTTGAGCGCCTTCTCGATCGTGTGCTGAATGGTCGCGATCCGGAAGGGCTTGATGATGTAGTCGTAAGCCCCGTCCTTGATGGACTTGACCGCCCCGTCGACCGTGGCGAACCCCGTGACGATGATCACCTCGGTTTCGGGAGCCAGGGTCTTGATCTCGCGCAACAAGTCATGCCCGCTGAGGAGGGGCATGTTGATGTCGCTGATGACGAGCGGCATCAGGCGTTCGCGGAAGATCGCCAGGGCCTGGAGGCCGTCCGCAGCCGTCGATACCAGGTAGCCGATCTCCTCGAGGTAGGTCCGCAACGATTCCGCGACGCTCGCCTCATCGTCGGCGATGAGGATCTCGACCCGGGAACTCCT